>JAJXSS010000288.1 GCA_021784455.1 Planctomycetota bacterium | reverse complement strand
GACCAGCCTCAAAGTCCGCCGCCTGAAGTGCTCCTGGAACCGCCAAACCCTGCTCAATGTTCTTGCCGGCAATGGATAACCTCAAATGCAATTGCCCTGACGCGCCGCTCGATCCGCGCTTGTGCCTTCGCCCCGGCGCGTTAGACTGCTTCATGGCGGCTCCGGGTGGTTTGTACCCGCCCTTGGGAGATTTGTGCCCATGATTGCCGACGAAGACCGCAAGAAGTTCGCGGAAATTCAGGCCCAGGTCGAATGCACCAAAAAGTTTGCCTGCGTCGAAGCGGCCCTGACCGACCTGTGCAAGGGCCGCTATTACTCGGATCTGGACATCCTGGAGTGCCTGGAAAAGACCGAGCCGCCCTGCAAGTTCGCCCGGCCGTTCGGCTGCACCCTGGTGTGTACCTGCCTGCTGCGCAAGTTCATCGCCCGCAATTTCGACCAGTGGAGCGCGGAAGACACCTCTCTGGTCCGCCGGCCCAAGCCCGCCCCCTGAGGCACCGGACCGCGGGCTCTGTGACCTTGACCGTTTCACCCGCCGGCCGCGTGTGATACAGTTGCGGAATGGCTCACCAATCCCGCCCGATTGAACCGTCCGAACTCCGCCGCAGCCTGCGCCAGCAGCTTGACCAGTCGGAGGACCATTTGGACCTGGTGGACGCCTTGCGGGACATCGTGCAGCAGTTCGGCCCGGCCGGCGGCCCGCTGGCCTCCCTGGCCGCCTCCGACCCCGACCCCAAACTGCGCAAGCACGCCCAGTTCCTGCTGCTGGCCGGCGTTCAAGCCGAGCAAGTGCCACAGGATGTGCAGACCGCCCTGCGCCGCCAGGCCCGGCCGGTGCTGGAAAAGGCCATCCGCGACCCGCTGCTCGAAGACGGGGAAAAAATGGCCCTGGGCACCATCTACATGACGGCCGGGGGGACACTTCCGCCTCAGGAGTATGAGAAGTGTTTCAAGGACTTTGCGGGAACCCTGCGGCAACTGATGCAGACGGCGGTCGATAATCTCTCGGATGAACCGCCTGAGCTGGATCAGGCCTTGAAATCCATCTCCGTCCTGCGTCCCGAGAACGAAGCCCCGCCGGCTCTGAAGGATCTGGAGAAGGCCATGGCCATGTCGGCGGGGTTCGCCGAAAAGGCCCCGGCCGCCGCCGCCGCCATGGCCTGCACGGTGGCGGCCATCGCTGTCGAAAGGGGCATGCCCGTGGATTCCTTCCTGCCGCCTCTTGAGCACCTGGTGGCCTATCCCCACCCACGCGCCGCCTGGTACCTCGATGAACTGGGACGCTTCCCCGCCGGCGGCCTGGTGGCATCCCAGGCCGCCCAAGTGGCTCAGCGCATGCGCGATGCCGGGGCCGCGCCGCATATCAGCCTGCTGTCCGAATTCTCCCGCGGCTACGTGAGCATGATCGACGGCATGGGCTCCCGCAGCGTCACCTTGTTCTTCCGGACTCCCAAGGGCGGGCTGGATGCCCTGGTGCTGATCCTGAACGACCATCTGGGCATGCGCGACGCCTGGTGCGCTTTTGAAGATGCCTCGCAGGTGGAACAAGCCATCCAGGACCCGGCGACCGAACTGGTCTATGCCCCCTGCACGCCGCAACTGGCCCGGGAGCTGGTCGGCGACACCTGGGCCATTCACGAGCACGACCAGCGCCCCCTGCCCGGAAGATTTCTGGCCATCCGTTCTTACCTGGGCCCGCAGGCGATCACACCCCGGCGGCACACGCCCAACCTGGGCGCTTACATGCTGGAACTGATGGTGCCGTCAGAAAAACTGGTCCAGCAAAGCCGGAAGTTGATGGACTATGAACCTTATAGCGGCCTGTGGTTCAGTTCCGAGGCCGCCTACGCGTTTCTACGGTCGCACCTCAAGGGCCGCAGCCGCCGCCTCAAGAAGCCCCAGATGGAGCAATTCCTCAAGGAGGTGGCCATTCTGGAACGCGAGGAAATGCTGTCCCGGATGGCCGCCAACCTGGAAGTGGAGTCGCTGGCCGGACGGGCCACCCAGGCCATCAACCAGAATGCCGCCCAAACGTACCTGGCCCTCCAGCAAAACGTGGTGCCCTGGGAGAAAGTACCGTATATCCAGGGCCTGGCCGAGGTGGGCGTGGCCCGCATGGCCGAAAACATCCGTAACGGCTATGCCGACCAGAACCAGGCCAATCAGGCCAGTATGGCCATGGATGGCGATCTGACTGACTTGCTGGGTGAAATGTTCGGCGGCTGGAACACCCCCTAACCACCAGGCAAGTCGCGGTTCGCGTTTTCCCCGGCCGCCGAGTCGCACCTGCCATGCTCATGGTTTCCGAAATCCCAACGCCGCCCCCCTTGCCCGATACCGCTCCCCCGGTCGGCACGCTGCCGGGCCGTGGCCGCATGGCCCGCCTGCTCTTTCTGCTGGCCGCCGCCCTCATCGTCCTGGCCGGGGCCGCCATCCGCCTGGTCCTGTGCCGCGGGGACCTGCTCTTCGACGAGATCTGGTCGCTGTACCATCTCTTCTACGACCCCCGAACCCTCTGCCAACACTGGTGGGATGTCTTTTGGCGCATCCACCACGACAACAACCACTACCTCAACTCCCTCTACCTCTGGTTCCTGGGCCCGCACCAGCCCTACTGGCTCTACCGCATGCAGTCGGCCGCCTTTGGCATCGCCACCCTCATCGCCGTGGGCGTGCTGGCCCGGCGCTGGTGGGGGCGGGTCGAAGCCCTGCTGGGCATGGTGCTCACGGCCGCCTCCTTCCGCCTCATCCAGTTCAGCTCCGAGGCCCGCGGCTACGGCATCATGATCTTCTTCGTCGTGCTCACGCTGATCCTGGCCTTGCGCTGGCGGGAAAAGCCCACCCCCGGCCGGGCCGTGGCCGTGGGCCTGGCCATCCTCGGCGGCCTGCTGGGGCACCTGACCTTCATCTTCGCCTGGGCGGGCCTGGCCCTGTGGCTGGGCTGGGAGGCCCGCCAGCAACGGCGACAGGCTCCTCAAATAGTCAAGCAGGCGGCCCAGTTGTTCGCCCTGCCCGCGGCCTTGCTCCTGGCCCTGGTCTGCGCGGACCTCTGGCATCTGAACATCGGCGGCGGCCCGCAACGCACCTTCTTCAATGTCACCGGCAGCGTGGCCGATCTGGTTTTGGGCCTGCCCACGCGCGGCATGGGAACGCTGGGCCTGCTGCTGGTGGTGGGCCTGTCTCTGGCCGCCTGTCTGGGGATGGCCCGGACCAAATCCAGCGCGTGGATCTACTTTGCCGCCACCGTGCTGATGCTGCCGCCCGTGAGCCTGCTGGCCTACCACCCCGGCCACCTGGCGGAACGCTACTACGCCGTGGCCGAGTTTTCCTTCCTGCTGCTGCTGGTGTGGCTGCTGGGCCGCGTCTGGCGCTGGCATCCGGCCGGCAAGGTCCTGGTCATGCTGGCCGTCGCCGCCATGCTCACCGGCCAGATCACCCGCCTGGCCCAGCTCATGCGCCAAGGCCGGGGCCAGTACACCCAGGCTGTACGCTACCTCTTCGAACACACCGAGGGCCCCTTTGTCGAAGTCGGCGCCAACCAGTCCTACGATGGCAAGCTGCTCTTGCCCTTCTATGCCGACAGACTCCCGCCGGCCGTTACCCAGGGCAAGTCGTTCCACTACTTCGAGTGGCACAACTGGCCTGCCGGCGGGCCCGAATGGCTTGTCTATTTCGCCTTCCGGCCCAACTCCACCGTCGAAGATGGAGTCTCGGACGATGCCGGCAACGTGTATCAGTACCGGGCCCTTTTCCCCGCATCCCCCCTGTCGGGCATGTATCTTTACATCTTCCACCGTGTGCCGGGGCTACGGGCTCGCAGCAACAACCCCGTGACCGGCCAGCCCCAGTTCAATCCCCCGCCGCCCCAGCCGTAAGACCGGGCTCAGGAACGGATCGATGCCTACCGCGGACTGCTATCTCGGGCTCGATATTGGCGGCACCAAAACCGCCGCCGTGGTGGGCGATGCCAGCCCCGGCATCCTGGCCCGCCGCGAATGGGCCAGCAACGCCCAGCGCGGCCCCCAGGCCCTGCTGGTGGAACTTCTGGTCCAGGCCCGCGAATTGATCGGCGAATGGCGGCCCAAGGCCGTGGGCATCTCGATCGGCGGGCCCATGGATGCCGCCCGCGGCATCGTCCTGGGGCCACCTAACCTGCCCGGCTGGGACCACGTACCGCTCAAGGCCATCCTGGAACGCGAGCTGGGCCTGCCTGCCCGTGTCGAGCACGATGCGGCCGCCTGCGCCCTGGCCGAATACCACTGGGGCGCCGGCCGGGGAGCAGCCCGGCTCATCTACCTCACCTGCGGCACAGGCTTTGGCGCTGGATTCGTCTTCGATGGCAAGGTCTATCGCGGGGCGGGCGGCCTGAACGTCGAACTGGGCCACATGCGTCTGGCCCCGGATGGCCCGACGGCTTTCGACAAGCGCGGCTCGGCCGAGGCGTTCTGTGCCGGCCAGGCCCTCGGGCGCATCGCGGCCTGGCGCTATCCCCAGCGCTGGGCCGAACAGCCCCCCACCAGCCCCCAGGTCGCCGCCCTGGCCGCCGGCGGTGATGCCGAGGCCCGCGAAGTCATCCGTTTGAATGCCACCCACGTGGGCGCCGTATGCGCCATCCTGGGCGACATGCTCCGGCCGGATGTGATCGTCCTGGGCAGCTTGGCCCAATACCTGGGCCCGGCCTGGCTCCAGGAGGTGCAGGCAGCCTTCCAGGCCGAGGCCCTGCCCGCCAGCACCCAGATCTGCCGCATCGCGCCCGCGGGGTTGGGCAAGCAGTTGCAGGACCTGTCGGCGCTGGTGGTGGCGCTCACCCAGGCGGAGTGAATACACCAGTTCTGTCGGTATCTGACGATCCGCGACCGTAAGGAAGCGGCTTTCGTCTGGCTGGCCAAAACCGTTCCCTACCGACCGTGTTGCCGGAGTCGTGGAACATTCCGCTTTCAGGCCCATCGGGTCGGCACACAGGCGATCCAATTTGGGCAACACGCTCGTCAGGAAACGGCCTTTCCCACGGAACAAAGACCGCTCCCTCACGGTCGCGGCTCGTTCAGGCGTTTGCCCCGCATTTTGCGGCAGTTCAGGAGACTTTGCCGGAAGATGACTGGTATAATGGCCATTATGGTCGCCGCCATTCGACAAACCGTGACCGTCAAGCCCGATGGCACCATCGAGCTGCGTTCGCCGGAACTCCGGCCCGGTGAACAGGCGGAGGTCATCGTCTTGTTGGAGCAAGCCGCTCCCGCTTCGCCCGCCAAGCCCTCCTGCAACTGGCGAAAGTATGCCGGAGCCATCAAGGGCGGCAATGCGCGTGCGGGCGACAATCAAGGCATCGATGTGGATTTGACACGC
Organism: Planctomycetota bacterium; assembly: GCA_021784455.1. Classification (GTDB taxonomy): domain Bacteria; phylum Planctomycetota; class Phycisphaerae; order Phycisphaerales; family Phycisphaeraceae; genus JAJXSS01. Next base: position 814 of record JAJXSS010000288.1, on the reverse strand, counting down.
GGATGCCAGCGTGCCGATCCGCCGGGGCAATGCTGATGCTGCTGGACACCTCCGGCCTGTACACCTATTTGGATGCCGATGATCACCGGCATGATTAGGCCGTTGCCCTTTTGAAGGGCGCGGCTCGGCGCGTCACCCACAATTACGTCTTGGCCGAACTCGTGACTCTTTGCCAGGTACGAGGAGCCGGCCGGGGCGCAGCCTTGGGGTTTTCCAGGGACCTTCTGGATGATGATGCATTCGAGGTGCTCTGGGTCTCCTCAACCGAACATCGTCAAGCCCTTGAACTGTTGGAGGCACGTGCCGACGCCTGGCCGAGAGCATCCGCAACGTCCTGATCCCCCCGGACGCGGTCGATCCGGTGGCCGCCGCCGGCATCCAGATCCGCCTGAACTCTTCCTGATCGCCCCCGCTGCCGGCGTACCCGGCTTGAACCCGCCCCGTTCACCCCGTCCAGTCCACCCCCCGGTGGACCGCTCACGCTGCGCCCTTCCCCGCCCCCTGCCCGCCCCTTGACCCCTCGTCGGCCCACCCGACTTTGTATTCGTCACCTCTGAGGCCCTAGCAGCGATTCCGCAACCAAGTCGGCCAGGGGGGCGGGACGGGCTGATTTTCTGAGGGATTGCCATTGTTTCTGAGCCAGGAGCAGATTCGCATTCAAATTCTGCTTGCTTTTCTTCCCGAATCTGACATAATATACACATGTCAGTTAAGCAACCCCCCGTCTCCCGCACCGCCCTGAGCCCCCAGGAACGCCGGGCCCGCTCTTGGGCCAGCCGCATCACCTCGGGCCAGGGCCTGATCCGTGAGATCG
>JAJXSS010000287.1 GCA_021784455.1 Planctomycetota bacterium | reverse complement strand
CCACAGCCGGAAAGTCGATGTCGAACGATACCGCGATCGGCGCGGGAGAGGTAGTCTCAGACTGATCCGATGCGGCGGGGGGTGCGGACTGGGCGACCACCTCCGCGGAGCCCTCATCAATGACGGTTTCACCGGGCGGCACTTCCGCGGTGGTTGCGGCCGGTTCCTGCGGTTCGGGTGTTTCCTGCGGTTTCAAAGCTTCTTCGTACGCCGCGGCCACATCCAGCGACAACTGCTCGTGAGCCCGCTGACGCACCCCATCCAGCTTGACTTCCAGCTCGCGTTTGGAGATTTGCAGGGCCTGAATGGCTTCATCGGCCTGATCCACCTGGGCCCGATGCTGGGCCAGTTCGGCCTGCAGTTCGCTGATGCGGGCATCGGCCTTCTGCAGGCGATGCTGGGTCAAGTCGGCACGAACCCTCAATTCCTCCAGACGTTCTTCGGCTTGGGCGATCTGGCGCTCGGCCTGGTGGGCATCTTCCTCCAGTTCGGCGATACGGCTGGTGTGGCCGGCCAACTGGTCCTGCAGCATCTGGTGCTGGCGGCTGACATCCGCCTGGGCGATCTCCAACTGACGCACCTGGCGTTGGGCGGCCGAAAGCTGCTCGCTGACCTTGCCTAGTTCCACCTTCAGGCTGGTGACGGCCTCGCGGGCCGCTTCGGACTGGCCGCCCAGCTCGGCGATCTGGGCATCCAGGGCCGTCACAGCCTGCTGGCGCTGGGCGGAGGCGGTTTCCAGTTCCTGGGCCTGGGTCTGGTGCTGGGCCTTTTTCTGATTGGTGTCCTGCAACTGGCGGTGCACCTGCTCGGATTCGGCGGCGATCACCGGCTGCTCGCGGGAGAGTTTGGCGATCTGACCATCGAACCCTTCAATGCGGCTGGTCAATTCGATGCTGACTTTATTGGCCTCAAAGACGCGCTGGCGCAGGTCCTGGGCCAGTTTGTCGATGTGCGTGGCCCGGTCGGACAGGCGGGCCAGGGCCTCCTGATCGGCGGCGATCGTGTCATCCAGACGGGCGATGTCGCGCTGCAGACGAGCCAGCTCGCTGCGGCGGCTGATCAGACCCCCGCCCCCGGAGGTGCCGGCGCCCCCGGCGGCGCCGTTAACCGGTCCGGCCATCACCCGGCCGTCGGTATCGAGCAGTTCGCCCGAGGGGGTGATAAAGCGGTAGCCGGCCGGCAGCGTGGCCCGAAGCAGCAGGGCGGCGTCCAGGGAGGGGACGACCAGCGTCTGGCCCAGCAGTCGCCAAGCCATACGTGCGATCTCGACCGTGTAGCTAACCAGATCGATCACTGACTGGACCCCCGCAATCATTTCCGCGGCGGACACGGGCGGTTGGCCGGTGCCGCCGGGCAGGCTGGCCTGATCGATGGCCAGGAAGGTCACCCGGCCCGCCAGGGCGCGGATGGCCTCGGCCCCGCCGTTGGCTGAGCAAATGTCGCCCAGACGGTCAATCACCAGCGCCTGCTGGTAATCCCCCAGGGCCGTCTCCACCAGGCGGGCGTGTTCGGGCTGCTCGGGGTCGGTCTCCATCATTTCGGCCAGCAGGCCGCGGACGAAGGCAAAGGACCCCTGGGGCCCGGCCGCGCGGCGGGCCAGCACGGCCTTGACGGGATCGGCCACGCCCTGCTGTTTGTCCTGCATTTCCTGCAGGAGGTGCCGCCGGGAGTTGAGGCCCGAGCGCTGCTCCTTGGCCTGGGCCAGGCGCTGAGACAGTTCACGCTGGTCGGCATCCAGGCGGGAGGCCTCGGCCTTGAGTTCCTCCAGTTTCGTGTTCTGGGCGTCGATGAGCGTCCGGCATTCCGACAGTTTGCCGGCGGCCTCATCCTTGACACCGTAGAGGCGGGTCAGTTCCTCGGCGACTTCGGCGGATCGGGATTCCAGTTTCTGCCGCGTCGAGTGCAGGTTCTGCTCAAACACGCCCAGGGACTGGATCTGGTTGTGAAGCTGGGTAGTGCGGCGCATCAGGTCCACGACGCCGGCCTTCTCATCTTCCAGGGCGGCCCGCTTCTCGTTGAGCTGGTGGGCCAGCTCCCGATCCCGGGCCAGGGCCTGATCCAGGCGCTGGGACACATCGGCCTGGGTGGCTACCAGGGCCTGGGCCGCCTGGCTCTGCTGCTTCAGTTCCTGAGCGATTTCCCCGCTGCGTGTGGCCAGCTCGGCCAGACGCTGGGTGTCGCGTTCGATCTGCCGGCGCAGATCCGCCAGCGTGGTCTGGGCGAACTGCCGGCGCTGCTGGGCCTGTTCTTTCTGGGCCTGCATCTGCAGGCGTTCGTGCTCGATTTCCTTGAGCTGATCGGCCACGCCCTGACGCTCGGTCTGAGCGTCGGCCAGGGCCTCTTCGGCCTGGGCCAGCTTGCGAGCCACCACCGCGCGATCGGCCTCGGCCTGTTCGAGCTGGTCCACCACCTGGGCCAGTTCGGTGCGCAGTTTATGGAACTCGGCCAGGGCGTACTTCAAGCGCAACTCGCGCAGGCGGACGGAGTATTCCTGATACGAGCGGGCCCGGCCGGCCTGAATCTTGACCGAGCGCAACCGCCGCTGAATGTCCTCCAGACGCTGGCGGGAGAGGTTCAGGTTCTGCTCGATGCGCTCCAGTTTGCGCTGGGTCTCCTTCTTGCGGGCCTTGAACTTGGAGATGCCCGCCGCTTCCTCGAAAATCTCGCGGCGCTCGTCCGGGTTGGCCTGGAGCATGAGGTCCACTTTGCCCTGCTCGATGATCGAGTAGGCCTCGGTCCCCACGCCCGTATCCATGAACAACTCGCGGATGTCGCGCAGGCGGGCCCGCTGCTTGTTGATCAGGTACTCACTGGTCCCATCGCGGAAAAGCTGGCGCGTGACCGCCACGGTGTCGGCATCGATGGCCAAGATGCGGCGCAGGGCTGGTTGCCGAGCCGGGGCCGGCTGGGAACCGTCCGCGGCAGCCGCGGGGTCGGCCGGGGAAGCAGCCGGGGAGGGGCCGGGCGCCACTTCCACCAGCGGGTTTTCGAAGGTCAGGGTGACCGACGCCATGCCCGAGGGTTTGCGGGTGGCCGAGCCGTTGAAAATCATGTCCAGCATGGCCCCGCCGCGCAGGCTCTTGGCGGAAAGCTCGCCCAGAACCCACTTGATGGCATCCACCACGTTGGATTTGCCGCAACCATTGGGCCCGACAATGCCCGTGACCGGCGACTCGAAGGTCAGGTCGGTCTTGTCGGCAAAGGACTTGAAACCGGCTAAGGTGACCTTGGCAAGACGCATGCAGGTTCGACCTCCCTGTCGATTATCGGCCCATCATAGGCTCGAGCGTCAATCCTTGACGACCAAGGACGAAACGATGTTCATTCTACCGGTAAGTTCAAGTGCGACAAGCCCCAGGAGCGGCTAGGGTTATCCACAATCCCTGGAAACAGGGGGCCGGGGCCTGGGGCAAGGGACAAGGGAGGGAGGGAAAGAGGCGCTCAAGGCCCTCAGGCCAGAGTGCAGCGGGCGGTGCTCCAGGCAGCAACAGGCCAAAAGCGACGAGCAATGGGGGGCGGGAGTCCGTCTGCCGCCTGGCCCCCTCATCGCTTCGTCGCTTGCTCGCACCAGGCCTCTTCCGAGGTTTCGTTGCTCCCGGCGGCCAACCTTCCTTACTGGCCGGTCAGGTCGGTAGCCGTGTTGCACACCAGGGCGGCATCGTAGTTGGTGCCGGTGAAGGTGACGCCGGACTCGGTATCGCCGGCCGTAAACAGGTTGTCGCCGTGGTTGGTGCCGAACGTTCCCGTGCCGTTGATGGCATCGATCGTCACCCCCCCGGTGTAGCGGGTGGTGACCAGGGGTTGGCTCTCGAAGGTCACGTGGTTGTCGTTCCAGCCCACGCTGCCGCGCCAATCGCCGGGGTTGGTGGTCCACATGCTCTTGGCAGTCGTGTTGTCGGCGCCGGTGCCCGTGTTGCGGTCGCTGAGCACCACGGCCTGAGAGTTGGTGGTGTCCTTCCAGTCATTGTTGCGGATGTCATTGGACAGGCTTTCGTGGCCGGTCGAATCTGTGGTGCCGGCCGTCTCATTGAGTTCCAGCATGGCATAGGAAAAGTTACCTGTGTTGGTGGCGCTGCCGGTGACATCGGTGCCCAGCGCGGCCTGGGTTTTGGTGTCCTGCGGGTTGATCATGTACTGGGGCACGAAGTAATTGCCGTTGAGCAGGATTGCGTAGCGGGTGGCGGGGTACTTGCCATCGTTGTTCCACCAGTACTGGGTGGTGCCGCTGGGGCTGTCCGTGGCGGCGACCAGATCGCCGTTACTGTTGACGCCGGGGTAGTAGTCGTTGTTACCCTGGGCATACAGAATGCAGCCCTGAATGATGCCGCGGATCTGGGTGCTGTTCTTCATTTCGTTGGCGGTGCGCCGGGCCGCCCCCAGTGCAGGCAGCAGGATGCCGATCAGCAGGGCAATGATGCTGATGACCACCAGCAACTCGATTAACGTAAACGCTTTCATGCGAACCATCACCATGACTCCTTGAGTAAGGGGCCGGTTTGCCTGGGGCGTGGGGTGGACCGGTCCGAGCGGGCGTCGGACGCTGCGGGCGCACCCCACGCGGGGGGGCCGCGCGGCGGCCTGCAACCCTCGGGCCCAGGACGCAACGGAGGGATGATGACGGTCGGGAAGGTGGGCTTCGAGGCCGGCGGTCCCATTCGGCACCACAAGCGCTACCAGAGGGACGGACCATCCGTCCCTCGGAAGTTCGCAGGGCTCACTTTCTCATCCGGGGAAGCAGGCAGGTTTCGAGCATCACTCGAAGACCGGAACGAACCAGCCGCGGGCGACCTTGCGGAATGCGCACCGGCGGGGCCTCGGAAGAGGCATCTGCCTGCTTTTCTTATTTGACCGTAGCGCGGAAAGCCGCAATGTCAAGGCAGAATAGATACAAGCCGGGGCCGACTCGCGCACGAGCCGCAACCCCTGGCTGTCGGTGAGAGCCGGTCGGTTGGGCTTGTCCGCTCCACCGTGGCCCGTCTCCCGACGATTCACAGCTCGCCGGCCAGAATCTCCGACAACTGCTCGCGTACCTGCTGAATCTGGGCCTCATCCAGGTGGGGGTTGATCATCTCGAGGGCCGTAACCTCGCCCTTGGGAGTCATTTTCCACCACTCCTCGGTCCGGGCCTCGGCGGCGTTCGCCGCGGGGCGTTCTACGCTGCCATCGTAGCGCAGGAGTTTCTTACGCATCAGGATCAGCCCCAGCACAAAACGGAACGACCGACGCTCGGGCTGATCCGCCTCCCCCAGCCGGCGAAACAGAGTCATCAGCACCTCATCATCCACGAAGAGGCGCTTCTTCTGGTTCGGCTCGGGCACGATGGACTTCCAGTAGCTGAACAGCTTGTCCGGCCGCTGGCCCGCATCCCAGGCTTCCAGCGACACATCCAGGCGCTTGAGGCCCAACCCGCCGCCGCTGCTGGGGGCGGTGGGCTGCTTGGCTGTCTTGGCGCCACCGGTGGGCGGCGCCACCGGCAGGTCCACCTCCACCAGCGTGGCCATATAGGGCTCGCCGGGCTGGAGTTGCCGGCCGGTGAAGGCGCAACTGCCCGAGGGGCGTTCGATGTCGTAAGCAGGGGCGTTGAATTGGGACATGGATGGTTAATTGGTGGACGGGTTGATTGGTTAGCTGGTCAGCGTGCCCGACGGCGCTTGGGGCTCAGGCGGTCGGGGCCAGACCCAGTTGGCGCTCGGCAGCGATCGAGGTCTGGTCGATGAGCGTGGCGATGGTCATGGGGCCCACCCCGCCGGGCACGGGGGTGATCCAGGAAGCCCGCTCGGCCGCGGGGGCGTAGTCCACATCCCCCACATTGCCCGGGTTGTACCCCGCATCCACCACGATGGCGCCGGGGGTGATCCAGTCGCCCTGCACGAAGCGTGGCTTGCCTAGGGCGGCCACCACCAGGTCGCCCTGGCGCACCACTTCGGGCAGGTTTTTCGTTCGCGAGTGGCAGATGGTCACCGTGGCGTTGGCCCCCAGCAGCATCATGGCCATGGGCTTGCCCAGGATGGCGCTGCGGCCGATGACCACGGCGTGCCGGCCCGCCAGCGGGATGTCGTAGGCGGCCAGCAGCCGCATGATGCCCGCAGGCGTGCACGAGCCGAAGCCCGGGAGACCGAAAGACGTGGTGGCAAAGCTGTGCAGCGTTACCCCGTCCACATCC
>JAJXSS010000286.1 GCA_021784455.1 Planctomycetota bacterium | reverse complement strand
CATGGGGCGCGTCCTTGCGCAAAGGGGAGACCGAATCCCTGCAACATCGGACATCGTGCCCTGACTACTGCTGAATCAGAGAGTTAAGATGCGGTGGCCCTGGGAAGAACCGGGCGGTATCTTCGGCCGGCAAGACCGGACACGGTACCCAGGTCCGGACTTGGGCAGACTGCCTTGGCTGGGGCCGCGGGCTGACAGAACACCGTCCATCCACCGGGCCGCATTTGGCCCTCAAGACCGGCTCTCGACGCGCCGGGACCAAACCGATCTTTATCAGAGGATTCATAAGTCCTTATTTTTCCAGCCGACCGACTGCCGGAACTGCGTCTGATAATTTCCATTATCTGGCCTCGGCACCGATAGTTATCGGAAGCTCCTGAAAAAAATAAAGTTAAAACAGATAAATGGTATTGACTTTAACGCCTGCAGCGTAGACTCTGGAGGTGTTGAAACTGGGCAGATTGGGGTTTCCGGGTAGACACCTCGACACCGAACGAGATCGACAAACCATGGGGGTTGGGCCATGTTACGAGTTTCGCGTTTTGGGGCTGAGGGTCGGGGCTTCACGGTGCTGGAGCTGCTGGTGGTGGTGGCGATCATCGCCCTGCTGCTGACGGTGGTGCTGCCGGCCCTGGGCTGGGCCCGCGAGGCCGCCCGGCGGGCCAACTGCATGAGCAACCTGCGCCAGTTGGGCATTGCCGACTTCAGCTTCGCCAACGACAATCGCGGCCGGTTCGTGACCGCCTCGCCCAACCCGGACCCGCAGCCCCAGTCCAACAACAGCCTCTGGGACATCCACATCGTCAACCGCACCAATGTTTATGGCTACGTGCATTTCGGCCTGCTCCTGGTGGATTACCTGAACCACGATGCCCATGTGTTCTTTTGCCCCAGCGCCACCGCCTTCACCTATGGGGACCCCGCCTTTGGGGCGGCCAATCTGGGCGTGGTCGGGCGGGAATCGGCCTGCACCTACATGCAGCGCGGCGCCCAACAACAGGCACCTACCACCCGCCTCGGGGCCGGCAGCCGCCCCGCCCAGCAGGCCCTGATCGCCGACAACTACAACTGGCTGATCATCAAAGCCACCAACCACACCAACATCGTTCAGTGCCTCTACACGGATGGTGCGGTGCGATCCAATCACGTACCCACGAACTGGAGTTCGGCCAATCAAGACGGCTACGGCGGGAACAGCAGTGGCGTTGCCGGTGCCTGGGCCCAACTGGATGCGGGCCTGCCGTAACCCGCCCTTCTATCGGCCCGGCCAGAACAGGGCTTGCGGCCGGTAGCACTCGGCGACCACAAGCCAGCAACTGGGAAGAGGATGAAAGGCATATAACATATATATGTAAACAATAACAATTATTTTGTTATATGCTATCCTACGAGAGGTCCGTTTCTGCAGCTTGGGGGGGTTGGGCAAAATGGAGGGACTATGCGGGCCGATCCGCAGTTTTTTGCAGAAATCTTAAGGCTTGGGCTAGCGGGAAGAGGGCACCGCTGTACATAATCTCTGTTGGGGATTGTTGGCCTGCCGACCGGCTCGAAAGCAGCATTCCGGTAGCTGCGTTCCGGGGTGGTCTTGCGGGGCAGGAAACTTGATGTAAGCCGGATGAGGGGAGCGGATTCATGATCGGTTCACGCAAGATTGTCCTGTGTTCAGCCTTGGTGTTGCTGAGCCTGGGGGCCACCTCGGCCTGGGCCACCACTTATCCGATCAATGCCGGGGGGCCCATCCCGACCGGAGCCCCGATTGTGACCGAGGGCATCACCGATTTCACCTTCACCGTTGCCAACGAGGGGCCCGTTACCGACCAGGTCAGTCTCGTGCTGGCGTTGCAGCATCAGGACCTGAAGGACCTGACCATCACCCTCTACTCGCCTTTAGGCCAGCACCTGGATCTGGTTCTACCGGCCCTGGTCAACGATGCCCCGGGAACCTTTAAGGATGTGCTGTTTGCCGACAGTGGCCAGCCCTTTGTGGCCAACGTCACCGGCATCTATACCGGCAGTTACCAGGCTATGGATCTGTCCTCCACGTTCGCGCAGTTCAACGGCAGCGACCCGAACGGCACCTGGACTCTCGAGGTCAATGATGGCCGACCGCTGAGCTTCGGCACTCTCTACGCCCCCGACACGGTGCCCGCGCCCTGGGAACCTTTTGTCGGCACCGAACTGCTCATCCAGGCCCACGGCGGCATCGGCACCGTCGTGCCCGAGCCCATCTCGGCGAGCCTCGGCGGTCTGGGTCTTCTGGCCCTGGTCGGCTACACCACCCGCCGCCGCCTGGCCGTGTAATTCGCCCCCGCCATATCGCCCCAGCATCCCATCCCCCCCTCGCTCCCGCCGCCCGGGTATGATCCGAGGCATGTCCTTATCGCTTTCCCATGGTAAACCCCAGGATGTGGGCCTGATCGGCCTCGACCAGTCCCAGTTGCCCCCCCTGGAGGCCGGGCCCGCCGACCTAGCCGGCTGGTTCGACCCCCAGCGCCGCGCCTTGCCCCTGGAACTGGAAATCGGCTCGGGCAAAGGCACTTTCCTGATCCAGCAGGCCGCCCAGGTTCCGGGGGTCAATTTCATCGGCCTGGAGTATGCCCGCTCCTACTGGATGTACGCCGCCGACCGCTGCCGCCGCCACGGCCTGGAAAACGTCCGCCTGGTCCACTGCGAGGCCGGCCTGTTCGTGCGCAACTACATCCCCGCCGGCTGCCTTCAGCAGGTGCACATCTACTTCCCCGATCCCTGGCCCAAGAAGCGCCACCACAAGCGCCGCCTGATCCAGGCGCCCTTCCTGCATCAACTGCACCGCACCCTCGTTCCCGGCGGCCTGGTGCGCCTCGCCACCGACCACGCCGATTACTTCGCCTGGATGCAGGAACACATCGCCCAGGTCCCCGACCTCTTCGAGACCCTGCCCTTTGACCGGCCGCCATCGGCCGGGGAAGGCGAACTGGTCGGCACCAACTTCGAGCGCAAGTACCGCCGCGAAGGCCGGCCCTTCTGCGCCCTGATCCTGAGAAAGAAAGAGCCTTGAACCGCCAAGACGCCAAGGCTGCCAGGATCGGCAAGAAAGCCAGAGTTCTTGAGGAGACATCGGGGCCAGTCGGCCGGAATCCCCCCCGGTCTTCTCTATGCTCGTGTTCCCACCTTTCTCGTGGAACCTTCTATGCGACCATGGCGTCTTGGCGGTTCAACGCTCAGCCGCTCTTGCGCATGATGGTGATCAGGTCATCCGTCCCCGTGGGCGGGCCGCTCATGTTGACCGGAATCCAGTGCCCCAGCCCGCCCACCTGATTGGCTAGATCCGGCCCGCTGTAGGGGTGCCACGCCAGCGGGTCGGCCCCCGGCGCCGGATCCGAGGGATCTCCGGCGCGCGGGGCTTCGGGCGTCAGGATCACCAGAAAGCCATCCTTGGCCAGCACGCGCTGGGCCTCGCGCACGAGCGCCACGGGGTTGGGGTGGTGTTCCAGAAAATCGCAGATCAGCACCACCCCCGCCGAGCCGTCGGCCAGGGGCAGCCGGTCCGGATGGTCCAGGGCCAAAAACGCCGGCGCCCGGGCGGGATAGGCCCGCCCGGCCGTGCAGCGCCGGGCCAGTTCCAGATTGGCCGCGTGCGGGTCCAGCCCCAGCACCGCCAGCCCGGCCGTCGCCATCAGATGGGCCACCAGCCCGGTACCGCAGCCCACCTGGACCACCGGTTCGGACCGGGGCATCTGCCGCAAGAGGGCCACCACCAGGCGGCAGCGTACCTCGACGCGCCGGCGTACCGGAGCCTCGCCGACAAAGCGAGCCCAGTCGCTGGTTTCGAAGCGCACCGGCTCGGGCGGCTCCTTGAGCACCGGGGCCTGGGCCGGAAACACGGCCGCGTTCCACAGCAGCGGTGTCCCCGCATACTGCCGCCGCACCGCCTTCAGATCCGCCCCCAGCCGCGAAAAGCCCCACTTCTTTTCGAAGTGGGCGATATCGTCGAGCACGCAGGCCATATCGTCATACTTGGACGGCCGATTCTTGCGCAGCTTGTGGCGATGCACGAACTCGATGTCCGGCACGGCGAAACAGCGCCAGCCCTTGAGCCTGGCCGCCACCCCGAAGTCCTCCGTCTCGCTGCGGTAGAAGCTCTCATCGTAGCCCCCCACCTCGTCGTACACCTGCCGCCGGCAGCAGTAGAAGCAGCCCATGGTGTGGTCCACCTCCAGCGGATGCTGCACCGCCTGGCGTTCAAAGCCATGGGCCACGTGCACGTATCCGCTGGGGTGCAGCAGGAAGTCGCCGTAAGCATGAATCCGGCCGTCCACCCCCAGTTGCTTGGGCCCGATGATGCCCAGCCGCGGCGGCCCTTCTTCAAAATACCGCACCAGCCGCCGGGCCCAGCCCGGGGTCAGGCACAGAATGTCCCCATCCAGCCGCACCAGGATGTCGCCGGCGGCCCGCCGGTACAACCGGTTGGCGTTGCCCGAGAGCTTGCCCGTGTGCGCCACCTCCATCAGCTCGAGAAACGGCCGGCCATCGGGCCACTTCCGCTGGGCCCAGGCCCGCAGCGTGGCCAGCGAGTCATCGGTCGAGCCGTCATCGCACACGAGGATCTCGCACGGCGTCGGATCGTCGGCCAGGGTGTCGTACAGCGATTGCAGCAGCTCCCCGATCAGGTCCAGCTCGCCGGACTGCGAGCTGGCCTTCCCGTTGTTGAAGTTGGGAATGAGAATGGAAACCCGCGGGGTCATAGGCCGGAGAGTCTAACCGCCGGGCCGCCAAGATTCAGCAGGGAAGAGGAATTGAACCATGAAGACACGAAGAAGACAGAGGAAGATGGAAGAAGAGTTGAACCACCACGGGCACCAAGAGCACCAAGTGAAGCAAGAGGGAACGTTCAATTCAATCGTTCTTTTTCCCTCTCATGCTTTCCGCCCGTTCTTATGTCATCTTCTTCCTTTCTTTGACCTTGGTGCCCTTGGAGGTTCAATTCTCTTGATTTTTTCGGGTCTGCGTGACCTCGTGGTTCAACCCTATTTTCGCGTTCCGCGGATCCACCTGGCCAAGGCATCGCGGGACAGACAGTTAACCACATCCTGGGCCCGCACGCCCCCGCGGCGGGCCGTCAGCACGCCGAAGCGCAGCTCATCCAGATCCGCGGGGCTGTGGGCATCGGTGTTGATCGCCAGCATCACCCCCGCCTCGATAGCCGCCCGGGCGTGGGCATCGCGGACATCCAGCCGGTACGAGTTGGCGTTGAGCTCCAGGGCGATGCCGCGCCGGGCCGCGGCCGCGATGACCTCCTTCATATCCGGGGTCAGGCCCGCGCGCCGGCCGATCAGCCGCCCCGTGGGGTGGCCCAGAATCGTCACATACGGGTTATCGATGGCCTTCAACAGGCGAGCCGTGGCTTTCCGGGCGTCCTGGCTCAGGGCCGCGTGCGGCGAGGCCACCACCACCTCCAGTTCCTTCAGCAGACTGTTGGGGTAGTCCAGCCGGCCATCGGCCAGGATATCCACCTCCGAGCCCGCCAGGATCTGGATCTTGCCCTGGAGCTGGGCCGCCACCTCCCGCACCGCCTCGATGTGCCGCTGCAGCCTTTCCGCCGCCAAACCATTCGCAATCACCTGGCTCACCGAATGGTCCGTGATAGCCACGGTGTGGAACCCGCGGTCCACGGCCGCCAGGGCCAGCTCCCGGATCGACCATTTGCCATCGCTGGCCGTGGTGTGCGTGTGCAGTTCGGCCTTGAGGTCCGCCAGGTCGATCAGTTTGGGCAGCTTGTGGGCCGCGGCCAGCTCGATCTCCTCCCGCCCCTCGCGCAGTTCCGGGGGAATCCAGTCCAGCTTCAGGGCCGCATAGACCTCGGCCTCGGTGCGCCCCGCCACGCTCGTTTCGCCCCGGAACAGGCCGTACTCGTTGAGCTTCAGCCCCTGGTCGATGGCCCGCTGGCGCAGCTTGACGTTGTGTTCCTTGGATCCCGTGAAATACAGGAAGGCGGCCCCGTACGATTCCGGGGGCACCAGCCGCAGGTCGATCTGCAACCCCTGGGCCGTGCGCACCGAGACCTTGGTCGGCCCGCGGCCCAGCACCTGGGCCCCGGTCACCGGCTCCAGCGTCAGAAAATGCTCCACGATGCCCGGCGCAGCCTCCGCCGCCGACGCCACCAGGAGGTCCAGATCCCCCACCGTCTCC
>JAJXSS010000010.1 GCA_021784455.1 Planctomycetota bacterium | reverse complement strand
CAGTTCCTCGATGAACTGGATGAGGGGGCGTCGGTTCCCTGGTCGGCCTGGCTGGCGCCGATGATGTCCTGGGGGATGCTGATCGTGGCCATGTGGGCCATGATGGTCGGGCTGGCCGGGGTGGTGTTTCCGCAGTGGCGTGATCGCGAGCGTCTGCCTTTTCCCTTATTGAATGTTTACCATGCGTTAACCGGCGATCCGGACGAACCCGCGGGGCGGGTGCTGCCCGGCGTGTTCACCAGCAAGGCCTTCTGGATTGCAGCGGTGGTGGTGTTTCTGATTCACGCACTGCGGGGGCTGAACATCTTCACCGGGGCGTTTCCCTCGATCCCGCTGTCCTGGAATCTGTCCAGCTATTACACCGACAGCATCCTGCGCTTCGCGCCGGTGGCGTTCAAGTGGCAGTGCATTCTTTTTTCGGTTGTGGGAGTGGCCTATTTCATCCCCAATCGGTACGCCGTTTCCGTGTGGGGCTGCATCGTGATCCAGGCATGGTATATCACGCTGGGCCGGGCCTACATTCCCGCCTTCAATGACGGGCAGATCAACGATCAGACCTTTGGGGCGCTGCTGGCGATCGCGGCCTGGGTGCTGTGGTTGGGCCGGGCGCACTGGGCGGAGGTGGGCCGGGCCATGCTGGGCCGGGCCAGCGGCGGGGCCGAGAGCCGGCGGGACGCCGTGGCCGGGTGGATGTTCGCCCTGGGCTGCGCGGGGATCGTGTGCTGGCTCTACTGGGCCGGGTGTGCCTTGTGGTGGAGCGTGCTAGCGATGCTGGGCTGTGCCATCGTGTCGCTGCTGATAACGCGCATCATCGCCGAAACCGGGGTCCCCGTGCTGTGGTTGGATCGCGTCAGCGTGGCGGGGCTGACCGCCCTGTTTCCGCTGTCGTGGCAGTCGCCCGCCATTCTGCTTTTCAGCGCTGTGTTTTACCCCTTACTGACCCGCACGACGGCGGTCAGTGCCTCCGTGATCACCACCCTGTCGCTGGGCCTGGACCGGGTAGCGAGCGCTTCCTACCGGTCGCGTCTGCTGATCGGCGGATTGCTCGTGCTGGTGATCGGATTTGTCATTTGCGGGGCGGTGCACCTGAATATGGGCTATCACAGTGCGACGGTGACCACGCAAGCCAAGGTGGGTGCCGGCGCGATCGACCAGTGGTCGCGGGCCGGTCGCGGCGACTACAAATTTTTCACAGCCAACCGCGGCCAGCAAGCGCTGGGCTTCGGGATCGGAGCGGCCTTGTTGTGGGCCTGTTCCTACTTCCCCTCCTGGCCGATCCATCCCGTGGGTCTGGTGTTTTGCCAGCTCTCCATCGGCAATCTGATCTGGTTCAGCCTGTTTCTGGGGTGGCTGATCAAGGTGCTCATCACCAGCCTGTTCGGCAGTGGGGCCTATCGCAAGGCCCGCCCCGTGTTCCTGGGACTGATTTTGGGCGAAATACTGGCGGCGATTGTGTGGACGCTGGTGCCCATCTTCATCATCTGGATGACCGGCGCCGCCCCGTCGGCGGTGCCGCGGTACCCGATTATGCAGTATCCGTGACGTAAACGGTCAGGAATTGATCGTGAGGTCGAAGGGCAACAGTCATTTTGTGGTTGGCGGCAGCCGGTTTCTAACGCTGAGCCTGCTGCTGGGTGCGGTGCTGTGCCGTATTTGTGCCGCCGCCCCCGATGATGCGGAATTCCTGGCCCGGGTGCAATCCGACACCAAGTGGCTGAACGACTATGGGACCCGGCAGGTCGGCACGCCGGCCCATGCCCGGCTGCAGCAGGATCTGCTGGCCCGGCTGCAAGCCCTGCCGGGGGTGAAGGTCTGGACCGATGAGTTTCCGGTGGTCGTGCCGGTGGATGACAAAACCTTCCTGGAGATCTCCGACGGCCCGTGGGCCGGCCGGCATGACCTCTACCCGATCTGGCCGGATGTGGGGCGCCTGAACACCACCCCGCCGGGGGGGCTGCGGGGGCGGCTGATCTACATTGGCCACGCCTCCTTCGACCACCTGCCCGCCCGCGGGCTGCGGGGCAACATCGCGGTGATGGAGATGTCGGCCTACAGCCACTATCGCCGGGCGTTTGATTTTGGTGCCGCCGCCGTGATTTTCCTCGAATCGGAACACGCCGGCGAACCCCTGCCCACGCAACAATCGCTGTACAAGCCTCGGTATTACGTGCCGGCGGGCGCTTTGGCCGATGCTCTGCGGACCAACGCCATCCCGACGGCTCAGATCGTGTCGCGGGAACACTGGGCGACGGTTACGGCGCGCAACATCTATGTGGCCGTCAACCCCCCTGGCACCCACGGGGTGGCCCCCTATGCGATCGTGGCGCCCTATGACTCGATGAGCCGGGTGCTGGGTCTGGCCCCGGGCGCGGATGCGGCACTGGACTGTGCCACCGTACTGAATGTTCTGCGTGATGCCGTCCGCGCTCCGCCGCGGCCACTGCTGTTTGGCTTTGTCGATGCGTACGACATCGACCAACTCGGCATGCGCCGCATGGCCGCCATGCTGACGGTGACCCCCAAGGGCTGGACGCGCCGGCAGTACCAGGATATCGAACAGCAAACGCTGCGGGAGTACGAGGCGACCGCTGCGGAACTGGCTCCGTTCCACAGTTTCGAAGCCGGGCTTGACGGCCTGCGGAGCTGGTACAAATGCCCGCGGTCGCGCCGGATTTTCCAGGACATCATCGGCAGGACCCTGCTGCGGCTGCGGGATCTGCAGGGCGATCTGCGTCTGGCCTCCTTGCGGACCGACGACGAGAATTCGCCGGAAGTTCAGCGCGAAATGCTCGCGGCCCTGGAGAACAGTGCCGATTGGCTGCTGGCGCACCATCAAGCCGAATTGACCCCCTCCGACTGTGCCAAGCTGGAAGCGGCACGCGCGTTTGCCATCGCGCAGCGCCAGCAGGCCGAGCACCGGGAAAGCACCACCCAGCCTTGGACCTGGAACGGTCTGGATGCCGCGCGCGAGCAAGCCAAGGAACTGTTGGGCATCTGCACCATACCTCTGCAGGCCCGCAACCGGGTGCTGGATGCCCTGTTCGGGGAAGGGGGCAAGGTGCCCGCCAAGTATCTGCCGGTCGCGCGGGAGGCCTGGGACGCCATGGTTCGGCAGGTGCGTGGGCAGCTCGCCGAGCAGAAACAACGCGTGGCCTATTTTGAGCCGATGGATCACCTGCGTCAGGAGATTGCCGGTTATTTCGGGCTCGACGCCCCCGGCCAGGACCTGCCGGCCTGCAAGTTTGTGGTTGGCATCGATCTTTCCGACTGCGGGGTTCTGGTCGGGCCGGGCATGCACGACAGTTTCAACCGCATCGACCCCACCGATCCGGACTTCCTGCGAGCCCTGAAACGGGCGGTCAAGCGCGGGGATCTGTGGCCCGCCGGATCGGCGAGCCGGCGGGTGGTGAACATCGATTCGATCGAAGGCCACGTGGGGCAGGGCGATCTGGGCAACCGGGCCCTGATCACCTCGGCCGCCGCGAGCTTTGCCCTGCCGGGGGTCACCTGGGTGACCGATGATGCCCCGCGCCGGCGCATTGACTCCCCCCTGGACCGGTATGATCGGCTGGACTGGAAACGGATCGCGCCTCAGCTTCCGCCCACACGGCAGTTCCTCCACTGGCTGTTTACCACGACGGACTTCACGCCCAACAGCCAGCCGGTGGATGAGACGGCGGCGCAGTGGCGAAACGGCATGGGACTGATCGTCGATATGTCCGCCGGCGAAACGGTGCCGCGTGTCCCACGGCGCGGGTTCCTGGTCACCCTGGTGGGTTACGCGGGCGACACCGATGGCATTCGGCGACACGAATTCGCCTGGACCGGCTACGACGGGTCCTTTCGAATTCCCCTGCTGTGTGCCGACGTTCATCCGTATCTCAAGTCGTTCAACCTGGAGGCGTACAAATTCGACCCCACCGGGGCGATCACCGAATCGGTGAGCACGACGGAATCCATGGTCTCCGCCCGTCTGGCGACGGCGTTCGACCTGCGCACGCCGCCGGGGGAACAGTTACCGCGGGCCGTGACCTTCCGCTGCGTGGAGTTGAACGGGCCGAATTTCTTCGATGCCCGCTTTCTCGAACCGCTCACGGAGGGAACGCTGCTGGATGCGCTTCGCGGGGGTCCCCCCAAGCAGTGCCACTTTTCCATCGACAATACCGGGCAGATGTGGGGGCTGGTGGAGCCCGGGCTGCGCTGGCAACTGATCGTGCGGGCGGGGTCCACGGGGGTGCGCATGGCCCTGCTCAACGCAGCCCAGAATGCCCGCCAGCGGGGCCTGAGCCAGCGTGAGGCGTTCCAGCGCGGCTACGCCGTGGGTCATCCGCTGCCCTCCATCCCGTCGTACCTGTCGGCCCGGGATTTCTATGCCCTCGATCAGTGGCGTCTGGCGGATTTTCATGCCGCCGGGATCCGCAGTGACAAGATCGACGAGATCCGGGCCCAGACCAAGACGGACCTGAGCAAGGCGGCGGTGGCGATCCAGGCCGATGACGGGGCGGCCCTGGAGCGCGATTCGGTGCGGGCCCTGGCCAGTGAGATTCGCGCTTACCGCGCCATCACGGACACGGGTCTGGATGTGGCCCGGGGCGCGATTTTCCTGATGTTGATGCTGGTGCCGTTCTGTGTGGCGATGGAACGGCTGGTGTTTGCGTGTGCCCGGATCGGGGCGCAGATTGCCGCGTCGATAGCCATCTTCGCGGTGATGACCGTGGTCCTGTGGACCTTTCATCCCGCGTTCCGGATCAGCGCCCAGCCGCTGGTGATCGTGATGGCCTTCACGATTCTGGCCATGAGCACGGCGGTCATCTGCCTGGTCCTGGCCCGCTTCCGCGCCGCCGTGCGTGAATACCAGAGCGCCTCGGCCGTCGGCAGCGGCGCCCAGATGGGGCGCGGCGGACTGCTGGGCAGCGCGGTGTTTCTGGGCATCGCCAACATGCGTAAGCGGAAGATGCGGACGGCCCTCACCGGCGCCACGATTATTTTGGTGACCTTCGCGCTGCTGTGCTTCTCCTCGACCAGCAGCTACGTGGACACGCGCGAGTTTCGCCTGGACGGTGTGCAGGCCCCGCACCCGGCGGTGCTGGTGCGACGGCCGTCCTTCGGGCCGATTGCCTGGCAGGCGGCGGACGATATCGCCAACCTGGTGGGCAAGGCCGATGTCACCCTGGGGTCCAGGGCCTGGCTGGTGCCGGGGCTGGGCGATAACACCTTCCGCATCTGGCTCTTGAATCCGGTGACGGGCGTGCAGGTGCCGATACGCGGCGCCCTGGGACTGCCGGCCAACGAGAACCACCTGACCGGCGTGGATACGGTGCTTAAGGACTGGAAAACGTTTGCCCGCGAGGGGGGATGTTACCTGCCTACGGATGTGGCCCAGCAACTGGGCGTCCGCCCGGGGCAGCCGCTGGTGGTCAAGGGACGCACCGTGATTTTGCGCGGGGTGTTCGATCCGATCTCTCTGGAAGACCAGGTCACGCAGTTGGATGGGCAGCGCCTGCTGCCTTATGACTACAGCCGTCAGCAGCAGGATTGGGTCGACCGGAATTCCGCCAGTGCCATTGAGGAGGAAACCGAATCGGCGTCCGCCATGGAGCCGCCTGCTGGCCATACCGATCGCTACCTGCCGGCCCGCGACGTGATCGTGATGCCGACCGAATTGGTGCAGGATCTGGGCGGCACCCTGCGAAGCATCGGCTTGTCATGCACCTCGACCAAGCAGGCCACGGAGGTGGCCCACTCGCTGATGAAGACGATCGTGTATCCCGCCTATTTCTCCAACCAGAAGGGCGGGGTCAGTGTGGTGGCGACCACGCCCCTGATCGCGGTCCCGCCCAAGAACCTGGCCATTCCCCTGGTGATTGCGGCCCTGATCATCTTCACCACCATGCTCAATTCCGTCAGCGAACGGAAGAAGGAAATCTACGTCTACTCCAGCCTCGGACTGGCCCCCGTCCATATCGGGGCGATGTTCATCGCGGAAGCCTTGACCTACGGCCTGATGGGGTCGGTCTTCGGCTATATCGCCGGTCAGGCGACGGCGTCGTTGCTGACGCACATGGGGTGGATGCATGGCGTTACCCTGAATTATTCGGGGACGGCCGTCATCAAAACCATGTTGCTGGTGCAGGCGGTGGTGGTGCTGGCGGCGCTGGTGCCGGCGATCATGGCCGGACGGATCGCAGCGCCCAGTTCCGATATGGACTGGAAAGTCCCCGAGCCGGTCGATGGCGAGATTCGCGACACCCTGCCGTTCACCGTCAGCCCTGCCGCCGCCCCCGGGCTGGTGGCTTTCATCCATGAATATCTGGAGGCACACCGCGAGGGAGTGCTGGGCCGGTTTGATGTGGATGCCGTGCGCTTGCTGCCGCGCGATACGGAAGGCTGCGTGGCGGGAGTGGAAGCGCAGGTATGGCTGGCGCCCTTCGATATGGGCGTCCGGCAGCGGATGTGGCTGACGGTCCAGGCGCCCCAGGACGGGATCTGCGCCATTGCGGTGCGCATCCAGCACGAAACCGGCACACCCAAGGTGTGGTGGCGCCTGAACAAGCCGTTCTTCTATGAACTGCGCCGTCAGATGCTTGGATGGCGCAAGGTCACACCGGAACGGATGCAGGGATACGTGGAACGGATGCAGAACCTGGCGGTTACCGCGACGGGATGAGCTGGTCATGAGAGAAGACAGGGAATTCCAGGAATTTCGTGACCTGATGACCCCGCCCTCCCAGTTTGAGGAGGGGATCAGTTGGGGCACGGTGTTGATGGGGCTGTTTGTCGGGCTGGTCATGGCCCCGGCGAACGTGTACATCAACCTGGTGGCCGGGCTGGGCATGGGCGGCGCGGCCAAGTGGGTGACGGTGCTGTTGTATGTGGAGATCGCCCGCCGGGCCCTGGTGAAACTGAAGCGCCCCCAGATCTTTGTGCTTTTCTACATGTGCGGAGCCGCCATGGCGGCCGGGGGGCAGGATTGGCTCTGGCGCCAGTTTTTTGCCCAGAGCGAAGAGGTCCGGCGGATGGGGCTGACGGAATACCTGCCGAGCTGGTACGTCCCGACGGACCCGGCGGTCCTGGCCAAACGCAGCTTTTTCATGGTGCAGTGGCTCTGGCCCATAGGGATCGGGGCCCTGATGATGCTGGTCACGCGCATCGACAATTTCGGGCTGGGCTACGTGATGTTCCGGTTGACCGTGGATGTGGAGGAACTGCCGTTCCCGATGGCGCCGGTCGGGGCGGCGGGCATGACGGCCCTGGCCGATTCCTCCAACGACCGGGAAACCTGGCGGACGAAGGTGTTCGCCATGGGAGCGGCCCTGGGGATTGCCTTCGGGCTGATTTACATCGGACTGCCCAGCATCACCGGTGCCATGCTGGGCCAACCGTTGCGCATTCTTCCGATTCCCTACCTGGATCTGACCCACTATACCGAGCGCGTCCTGCCCGCCACCCCGATCATGTTCTCCTTTGATCTGGGGCTGGTGGTCACGGGCATGGTTATGCCGTTCATGGCCATGCTGGGTTCGCTCTTCGGGGTGATCTTTACCCTCGTCTCCAATCCGCTGCTGCAGCACTTCGGCGTACTCAGCAGTTGGCAGCCCGGCCTCAACGCGATGGAAGTCGTGCGCTCCGACTATTTCGACTTCTACTTCAGCTTCCACCTGGGGCTGATGGTGGCGGTGGCCATCATCGGCTTTTTGCACATGTATTCCAAGATGAAGACGAAAAAGCGCGAAGCCGACGAAACGGGCGCAACCCGTCTGAACTGGTCCCGCTTGTGGCAGCGCAACAAGGAGCGCGGCGACATTTCCATCTGGATCGCCATCATCATCTATCTGGGCTCGACGCTGACCTATATCAGCATCGCCTATTACCTGGTCAACTACGCATCCGGGCCGTTGGCCGGCGACCCCTTCCCGCTCTGGCTGCTGCTGTTCTACGGGTTCGTGTGGACCCCGTTCGTCAGCTATATGTCGGCCCGCATGGAGGGTCTGGTCGGGATGCAGATTTCCATGCCCTTTGTCCGCGAGTCCACCTTTATTCTTTCCGGTTACAAGGGGGCGGCGATCTGGTACGCGCCGATTCCCATGCACAACTACGCCGGGCAGGTGGTGGAATTCCGGACCATGGAACTGACCGGCACCAAGCTGACGGCCCTCATCAAAGCGGAAATGATTACCTATCCGCTGATGGTCATCAGCACCCTGCTGTTTGCCCAGTTCATCTGGTCGATGGGACCGGTGCCCAGCCAGATGTACCCGTATGCGAACCAATTCTGGGAACTGCAGGCCTACCAGCAGGGGTTGGTGGCCACGGCCACCCTGCCCGACGCCGGGATCAGCCCCTTCCGCCAGGCCTTCCGCTTCGAATATGTCGCGCTGGGGTTGGGGGGGGCTCTGTGTCTGTACGGGGTGCTGGCCAACTTCAATCTGCCGGTCTTTCTGGTTTACGGGATGGTCCGAGGCCTGGACCAGACGCTGCCCCAAATGATCATCCCTACGATCATTGGGGCCATGATCGGACGGTTTGGCTGTCGCAAATGGTTTGGCGACATGTGGCCGCAGTACCGGATTGTCTTTGCCGCAGGCTTCGGGGCCGGCATGGGACTCAGTGCCATGCTGGCTCTGGGCATGGTGTTCATGATGAAGAGCGTCAACGTCTCCCTGCCGTTGTGAGAGCGCCGGCCGCACTGCCAGGATACCGATGTGAGCCCAGAACTTTCGACAACTTCCCGGATGACCGGTCGCGCGGGGTTCTCCCTGCTCGCCTGGGCGGGCTGGCAACTGCAGATGCCCGACGACTGGCGGCCGCTGAAACTCTCGGGCACCCCCGCCAAGGGGTGGATGATGGTGGGCGATGCCGAATGTGCCATGTTCAGCATTCACTGGGAACGGCCCAAAGCGGGGGCTTTGCTGGACGGACAAAGCTGGGTGGCCGGCCGGCTCAGGCGCCACGGTGTCCTGCCGGATGGGGCGCCCCCGGCCGCAGAGTATTTCTCCGCGTGCAGTTGGGCGCGGGGCGTGCAGACCGAGGAGGACAAGCAGACCACCTACTGGTATGGCTACGCCGCGCCGGCCGAACTGCTGCTGGGTCTGAAAATCAATGGGGTTTTGCCCCAGGCCCAACTGGCGCAGGTGACCAAGCGTGTGTTGCCGACCCTGCGAACCTCTCCGGCTGATGCCCCGTCGACCTGGGCGATGTACGACCTGAGTTTCGTGGCACCGCCCGGCTTCCAGTTGGAGAAACGCCACCTGTTCGCCGGCGATGTGGCCCTGGAATTTCGCCGGGGCCGCCGGGAATCCCTGATGCTGCGGCAGGTGTATCCGGGCGATCTGGCCCTGGGCCGGCGTTCCTATGAGCGTTGGCTGGCGGCTTACCCGTTCAAACAGCATCGGCGGCTCCGGTCGTCCGGGCAGAAGGTGGAACCGTGGCAGGAGGGATTGCGGCAGGGGGTGACGGGGATGCTGCGGCGCGGGCGCAAGCGGCTGGGCTTTCCTCTGGGCGGGCTTGCCCCGCGCTGGACCAGTGCCCTGGCGGTGCATGACCAGCGCCTGAACCGGCTGCTGATCGCCGAACACATGGCGACCGAGGAAACCGACGGCTCGGTATGCGCGGAAGCCATCGGGGGCATGAACCAGCCCTGGCAGGAGGGGTGCTGAGATGGCGCGGCAAAAAAAGCCTCCCCAAAACGTGACCGCCCAGCGCCAGGCGGCGATGGCCGCGGTGCCGTATCCGACCCCGCCGGTCCGGCGCGAAGTGAAGCAGGGCAAGCTCTACGTGACGGTCCACTACCTGCGACCGCGCTGGCAGCGGATGCTGGGGGCGGAACGGACCTGTGACCGCACCTTCGGTCTGGACGCCTACGGCCGGCAGGTTTACGAAACATGCGATGGCCAGCGGTCGGTGCAGCAGATCATTGGCGATTTCGCCCGGCAGGCACACGTGAGCAAGCCGGAAGCCGAACTGGCGGTCACGCAGTTCCTGCGCACCCTGCTGTCCAAAGGCCTGGTGGTCATGGAGATGGAGAAACCGTCCTCGTGACTGAAATGAAGCAAATCACGGTCCTCCCCTACAGCAAGGTGATCCAGATTGCCCTGCGCAGTATGCGCTATCGGCTGGTCAAGACCTTTCTGGTGACCTGCTGTATTGCCTTGGCCCTGGCCTTCCTGACCTACATTCTGTGCACCAACGGCATGAGTGCCCACCTGGCGGATCGGGCCTCGGAAGCCCTGCAGCAGCGGCTGGCCCGCGAGGGGTTGCTGAACCAGATGCGCAGTGCCAACCAGCAGTCCCAGACATCGTGGATGCTCGGCATTGCATTACTGATCAGCTTTGTCGGCATCCTCAACGCCATGCTGATCAGCGTGTCCGAACGCTTCCGCGAAATCGGCACCATGAAATGCCTGGGGGGTCTGGATTCGTTCATCGTGAAACTGTATCTGGTCGAGAGCCTGTTTCAGGGCATGGTAGGCACCCTGATGGGCATGCTGCTGGGCCTCATCCTGGGCTATCTGGATGGGCTCGGGCGGTTCGGTGCGGACGCCTGGGTTCTGATACCACCCTGGGAACTGGTGCGGCTGCTGGCAACGACGTTTGGGATCGGCGTAGCGCTGACGGTAGCCGGGGCCCTCTATCCGGCCTGGCGTGCCGCCAAGATGGAACCGGTCGATGCCATGCGGAGCGAAGTATGATGAACGGCGCCTTAACGAGTACTCAGATTGTGCGGGCCATTGGCGTGCGGAAGGTGTTCCGCATGGGCGATGAGGAAGTGCAGGCGCTCAAGGGGGTGAATTTCAACGTGGAGCGCGGCGAATACGTGGCTCTGATGGGACCCTCGGGTTCCGGCAAGAGCACCTTGTTTAACATGATCGGGGGCCTGGACAAGCCCAACGCGGGGCGGGTGTTCATCGATGAAGTCGATATCGCCGCGTTGAGTACGATCGAACTGGCCTGGTTGCGCTGCCACAAGATCGGCTACATCTTTCAGACCTTCAACCTGATCCCCGTGGCCACGGCCCTGGACAACGTGATGTTGCCGCTGCTTTTCGCGGAGGTCCCCGCCACCGAAGCGCAGGACCGGGCCGTGGAACTGCTCAAGAAGGTCGGGCTGGGCCAGCGCATCCTGCACAAGCCGGTGCAGATGTCCGGCGGACAGCAACAGCGCGTGGCGGTGGCCCGGGCCCTGGCCAACCGGCCGTCCATCCTGCTGGCCGACGAGCCCACGGGCAATCTCGACAGCACCACCGGCCACCAGATCATTGAGCTGCTGCGTGAACTGAACCAGACCGAGCAGGTCACCGTGATCAGCGCCACGCACGATTACAAGATGGTGTCGGTTTCCGACCGCATCGCGTGGCTGACCGACGGGGTCATCGTGCGTTTTGCCAGGCGCGAGGACATGGACATCAAGGAAGGGCATACCGATGTCCGCCACTAACACGATTGTCTCGGTCCGCGGTGTGAAGCGGCGCTACCGGATGGGCGACGAGGAGGTCTGGGCCCTGGGGGGGGTGGACCTGGACATTGTGCGCGGCGAATACCTGAGCATCATGGGGCCCTCGGGCTCGGGCAAAAGCACGCTGTTCAACATGATCGGGGGGCTGGACCGGCCGACCGAAGGCCAGGTGTTGATCGACGGGCAGGACGTCCGCTCCATGGATGTGCGTCAGATCGCCTACCTGCGCTGCCACAAGGTCGGCTTCATTTTCCAGACCTTCAATCTGGTCGAGGTCATGACGGCCGAGCAGAATGTGATGCTGCCCATGACCTTTGCCGGCGTGGCGGATGAGCCCGCAGGACGGCGGGCGCGGGAACTGCTCGATCTGGTCGGGCTGGGCCAGCGCTACGACCATCGGCCGTCGCAGTTGTCCGGGGGCCAGCAGCAACGCGTGGCGATCGCCCGGGCCCTGGCCAACGACCCCGATCTCATCCTGGCCGATGAACCCACGGGCAACCTCGACCTCAAGACCGGCGAAGAGATCATCGGCATGCTGGGGCGGTTTACCCGCGAAATGGGCAAGACGGTGATCAGCGCCACCCATGACCACAAGATGCTGGCGGCCTCCGACCGGGTGGTTTATCTGACCGACGGAAAGATCACCGCCATCAAGAGGCAGGATGAACTGGATATTGCGGTAGAAACCATCACCGACCGCACCGCGCGGTCCAACCACGACAGGAAGACAGGTGCATGATGAGGCAGGCCGTGATGATGGCGCCGGGCCAACTGGCATTGCGAGATGCGGCCCCGCCCCAGCCGGGGCCCGGGCAGGTGCGCATCCGGGTGCGACGGATCGGGGTGTGCGGGTCGGATATCCACGTATTCCATGGGCACCACCCTTTTGTGACCTACCCGCTGATCCAGGGCCACGAGTATGCCGGCGAGATTGACGCGGTGGGCCCCGGAGTCAGCGGCGTGGCGCCGGGCGACAAGGTAACCGCCACGCCTCAGGAAGTGTGCGGCCAGTGTCCCCCCTGCCGGCGCGGGCAGTACAACGCCTGCGAACATCTGAAAGTCCGCGGGTTTCAGGCTCCCGGCTGCGCCCAGGATCTGTTCGTCACCGAGGCGGACAAGCTGGTCCGGCTGCCCGCGACTTTCACGTTCGAGCAGGGCGCTTTTGTCGAGCCCGTGGCGGTGGCGGCCCATGTGACGGGCCGGGCCGGCGACTTGACCGGGCGCAAGGTGGTGGTGGCGGGCGCCGGTCCGATTGGCAATTTTGTGGCCCAGGCCTGCCTCTGCCGGGGAGCGGCGGCCGTGTTGATCACCGATATCAGCGATTACCGGCTGGAGGTCGCCCAGCGGGTAGGTATCGGGGCCACCTGCAACGTCAAACGGGAGTCGCTGGCGGGCGCGGCCGGGCGCGTCTTCGGGCCAGACGGGTTTGACGTCGCGGTGGAAGTGGCCGGCGTGGAAGCCAGTCTCGCCGCGCTGGTCGCCGGCATCGGCAAGGGGGGCACCCTTCTGATTGTGGGGGTGTACGGCCACAAGCCCCAAATTGACATGTCCGTCGTCTGCGAGCACGAATTGAACGTCAAAGGCTCGATGATGTATCGCCACGAAGACTGGGAGCAGGCGGTCCGCTGGATCGCCGACGGCGCGGTGAAGACCGACCCGCTGCTGTCGCGGCATTTCGGCTTCGAGCAGTTTGCCGAGGCTTACGCGTTCATCGATCGTGAAGGTGAACGGGCCATGAAAGTAATGATTGATCTTTAGGCTCCATCATGACCTCAACACCATCCTTCAAGGACCGTGCTGGTATGAATCCGAGTGTGAAACCAATAGACCCCTCGACGGTACACCAGATCCGGCTGCCCTCGGGTCACCAGATGCCGATCGCAGCCTACGGGACATTCCACTCGGACTGGGCCCAGGCCTATATGAGAGACGCTACTGTCGAGGCCATCCGGCTGGGATGGCGGCATCTCGATACCGCCCGCGCTTACGAAAACGAGGCGGAGGTGGGGCAGGCTATCCGCGCAGCCATCGGCAAGGGCTACATTCGCTCGGCGGATGATCTATTCATCACCGGCAAGTTGTGGAACGGCCACATGCACCCGCGGGATGTGGCCCCCGCCCTGGAACATACCTTGCGCGCCCTGGGTTTGGATCAGATCGATCTGTATCTGAATCACTGGCCCTGGCCCAACGTGCACACGCCCGGGTGTGCCGGGAACCATCGGAACCCGGATGCCGTCCCCTACATCCACGAACAGTTTCTCGAAACCTGGGGCGAGCTCGTCAAGCTCAAGAAGGCCGGCAAGATCATCCACCTGGGTACCTCGAACCACACCGCAACCACCCTGCGTCTGTTGATGAGGGATGTCCGCCCCGACGAGCGGCCGGTGGCCAACCAGATGGAAATGCACCCGCTGCTGCAACAGACCGAGCTGCGCCGGACCTTTGAGGCGCAGGGGATTGTGTGCACCGGCTATATGGCCCTGGGGTCGCCGCGCCGGCCCTCGCGCGACACGTTCAAGGAGCACCGCTCCGACCTGCAGGATCCGGTCATTGTGGCAATCGCCGGCGAGCTGGGCGTGTCCCCGGGACGGGTCTGCCTGAGCTGGGCGGCTCAGCGGATGAATCACAGCGGCGGGTTCGTGGCGATGGCGACCCAGCCCCAGCATATCCAGGACAACCTGCTGGCGGCCACCACCGATTTGCTCTCGGCCGAACAGATGCGCCGCATCGATGGCGACGGCACCGCGGAACACCCCGGCATCGACGCCAACAACCGCCTGATCCGGGGCCAGGTGTTTTTGTGGCCCGAGGCGGATGGCGACTGGCAGGTGCTCTGGAACGACAGCCAGGTTTTCGAGACACGGGCGGACTATGCCCGCTTCAAGGCGGCGTTCAACGCGTTCGACGCCGTGCGCCGCCAGACTACGGTGCCGGCCCAACTCGAGGCGGTAACCCAGCCCTGATAGCAGCAGCAGGACCTTCTGGATGAGCGATCTCTTCTTTCAACCCGATGTGGCCGGGATCGACCTGTTTTTCACGCCCGACTTCTCCGCCGCGGAATTGGCCGAGCGCCGTCACCGCCTCGCCGTCGAAATCGGCGCTGGCACGCACGTGCTGGTCCCCGGTGCGCCGCCCGTGGCCACCGATTTCCCCACGCAGGATGCGAATTTCTACTATCTCTGCGGCCTGGAGACTGTGCACTCCTACCTGCTGATCGACGGCGGCTCTGGCCGGACCCGGCTCTTCCTTCCTTCCCGAGACACCCTTGAAGGGGAGCCGCAGAATCGACTCGGTTTCGAGGATGCAGCCCTGATCGGCGACCGGCTGGGCCTCCGCGAAGTCGCTCCCACCACGCAGCTCACCGCCGCGCTGGCGGGCGTCAAGACCCTCTACCTGCCGCAGGCCGAGGTCGAGGGTGGGGGCGCAACCCGGTTCGGAGCCAACGGCTGCGCCAAGAAACGGGCCCAGGAGGAATGGGACAGCTTCGAGCCCCGCCACCAGCGCATCACCCGCATGCTCACCCAGCGCTTTCCCGGGGTCGAGGTCCGCGACGCCGGCCCGCTCATCAGTGCCCTGCGGACGATCAAGAGCCCGGCCGAGATCGCCATCATGCGGAAGGCCGGGCAACTGTCGGCAGCCGCGGTAATGGAGTGCATGAAGATCACCCGCCCCGGGGTCAACGAGAACACGCTGAAGGCGACGGTGGAATATGTCTTCAGCCGCCGCGGCCGGTGCGGACTGGGTTATGGCGTCATCGCGGCCGGCGGCCAGCGTACCTGGGACGGCCACTACCACCTCAACAACGCCACCCTCGGCGCCGAGGAAATCCTCCTGCTCGATTGCGGACCTGACCTGCGGCACTACACCAGCGATATCGCCCGCCTCTGGCCGGTCAACGGCACGTTCAGCCCCTGGCACCGCCGGGTCTACGGCTTTATCACCGAGTACCACAAGGCCCTGCTGAGCGTGATCCGCCCCGGCCTGATTCCCGCGGAAGTCTACCGCCAAGCCAACCGTCGGATGGCGGTCCTCTGCGAACAGCCCGGTACACCTTACCACGACATGCAGGGCATCTTTGAGAACATGGTCAAGCGGGGGGTGGGCTACCTCAACCACGGCGTGGGACTGAGCGTCCACGACGCGATCGGTCCCTGGCGGGATCAGCCGCTGCGCGAAGGCTTCGTCTGTGCCCTGGACCCGATGGTCTGGTGCGAACCCCAGCGCCAGTACATCCGCGTCGAGGACACCATCGTGGTCACGGCCGAGGGCTGCGACCGGCTGACCGGCGAGGCCCCGTTCGCAATCGACGAGATCGAAGCATTCCTGCGCCGGGGGGATCGTCCCGCAGAACTCTGAAGCAAGCCCCCGGCTGGAACCCGCACCGTGTCACTCCCCCGCAACCGTCACATCTTTGAATCACTGCTGCTGCTGGTGGCGATGATCTGGGGCTCGACGTTTGTGGCCCAGCAGATTGGCATGGCGCGCGGCATCGGCCCCATGACCTTTAACGCCCTGCGCTTTACCCTGGGCAGCCTGTCGCTGATCCCGGTGATGCTCTGGCGTGCCCGACGGTCGGCCGCGACCGGGCCGGGCTCGCCGTGGCTGCTGCGGGGGGCTTTGCTCGCGGGTCTGTTTCTCTTCGCCGGAGCGACTCTTCAGCAGATCGGCCTGCAGTACACTTCCAGCGCCAACGCCGGCTTTATCACCGGCCTGTACCTCGTGTTGGTGCCTCTGCTGGGGATGGGTCTGGGGCACCGCACCGACAAGAGCCTCTGGGTGGGCGTGGTCTTGGCTCTGGCGGGGCTGTACCTGCTGAGCATCACCCGGGGGTTCCACATGAAGAAGGGGGATGCGCTGGTGCTGGTGGGGGCGCTGATGTGGACCGGTCAGATCCTGGTGATCGACTACGTGGCCGCCCGGGGCGATGCGGTGAAGATCGCATTCGTCCAGTTTGCCCTGTGTTCGTTGCTCAGCGCGGTGGCCGCCCTCGCGTTGGAAACCAGCACGCTCGCCCAACTCCGCGCCGGGGCGGGCGCGGTGATCTACGCCGGCCTGTTGTCGGTCGGGGTGGCCTTCACGC
Organism: Planctomycetota bacterium; assembly: GCA_021784455.1. Classification (GTDB taxonomy): domain Bacteria; phylum Planctomycetota; class Phycisphaerae; order Phycisphaerales; family Phycisphaeraceae; genus JAJXSS01. The sequence continues at coordinate 9,247 of JAJXSS010000010.1, read as the reverse complement.
TCCAGGTGGTTTGTCAGAAGCGTTGCCCCCCCGGCCCCGCGGCCCTGATCATGAGCATGGAGGCGGTGTTTGCCGCTCTGTCGGGCTGGCTGGTGCTCCACCAGACGCTCACCCTGCGGGCGCTGGCGGGCTGTGCCCTGATCCTGAGCGGGGCCCTGGTCGTGCAGCTTGTTCCCCTGGCCGGCAAAGGAGCCGTGTCATGAGCGCAGGCGCTGCTGGCAGCGTCGATTGGCCGGCCTTCCTGCGCCGCCACGACATGCTTTTCCTCACGCTGCCGCGCTGCTGGCAGCAGGCCCCGCACTTCGGCAATGCCCTGGTGGGGTCCATGCTCTACCAGGTCGACAATACGCTGTGCCTCCAAGTGTTCCGGGCCGATGTCCACGACCACCGCGACGATGACTACGGCTGGACGGCGTACAGCCGGCCACGCTTGATGATCGGCCATTTCAGCCTTCACCCCGTCGGCCATTTCACCGGGTGCGCCTGGCGCCTGGATCTATGGAATGCGCAACTGACCGGCACGATCCGCACGAACCGCGGCAGCATTGCAGTCCGGCACTTCACCCACGCCGTGGACATGGCCATCGTGACCGAACTGACCCCGACGGAGGGGGAGTCGGGATGCACTTGGACTTGGCATCCGGCCAAGGCGCAAACGACGCGCGGGGGATACCCCAAGGATGATCAGGGTCACCATGATTTCGCCAGGCGCTACGGGGACCATTACCTCCAGACGCTCAAGCCCTGGCAGCCCAACCCTGAAGGCCGGCAGGAAATCCGGGGGAGCACCCGGGAGAACATCCGGGGGGATGTCGGCCTCTGGATTCAGGATCTGCTGGCGGGTGGCCAGCATGCCACCGCATGGGCGCAATGGGAGGATTGCGGCAGGTGCGTACACGTTGCCTCCATGGCCCATAGCTGGCCCCAGGCTCATGCCGCCGACACGGCAACCGCAGAGGTGCGTCGCTTTCGGTCGCAGGACTTCTCGGCCTGGATCGACTCTCACCGTGCCTGGTGGCATGACTACTACCGGCGGAGCTTCGTTGGTCTTCCCGACCGCGGTCTGGAGGGGCTTTACTGGCAGAGTGTCTACCGTTTGGGCTGTACCTCCCGTGCCGGCCGGTACCACGTGGACACCTCCGGCCTTTGGTTCCAGGGCGGGCCGTGGCCGTACACGACCAACGACTGGAATACCCAGGCGGCCCATTGGGGGGTCTATGCGGCCAACCGGCTGGAGCAGGGCCAGGAACTGGTGAACAGATTGCAGCGCTACCAGGATCATTTGATTCAAGCCGTTCATCCGGCGGCGTGGCAGCAGGATTCAGCCTACCTTCATCTGGCCACCGCGGGGGATCTGGCCGGCAGCCGGATCAGTGATCGGCGCTATTACGACTGCGTGGGCTGCCTGCCCTGGCTTTTGCACAATGCCTGGTGGCAGTATCGCTACAGCATGGAAGATGACTTGCTGCGGGCGGTGGTTTTCCCCCTCCTGCGACGCGCCATCAATCTCTATCTACACCTGGTGCAGAGCGACGATAAGGGCCGGCTGCATCTGCCGGCAACCTACTCGCCGGAGACCGGCACCTGCCGGGATGCGAACTTTGATCTGGCTCTCCTGAAATGGGGTTGCCACATCCTGATCAAGGCCTGCCGGCGTCTGGGCCTGGACGATCCGCTGCTGCCGCGCTGGCGGGAGGTCACGGAGCGATTGACGGATTTTCCGGCCGATGCCAAGGGCTTCATGCTCGGCAGCCAGCAGAGTGCCCGGGATGGCCATCGGCATTTATCGCATCTGCTCATGATCTATCCGCTGTACCTGGTTCACCTCGACCAGCCGGAGGCCCGGGATGTGCTGCGACGATCCTTTGAGCACGTCCGCCAGGGATCGGATTCCGATCCCGGCACCAACATGGTTCGCCTGCAGGCGATGGTGCAAAGCCATGCCGCTCCCATCGGGGCCTCCCTCGGCGAGGGCGACAAGGTCCTGGAGGGGTTGAAACGCCTGCAGGCCGAGCTGGCCCCCAACGGTTTGTGGTCGGCCGGCGGTCATCCGTGCATCGAATCAACGCTCTCGGTGCTCAACATCATCCAGACCATGCTGATCCAGAGTTGGAGCGACCCGGCGGCAGAGAAGCCCGGCCCCATCCGCGTTTTCCCGGCAGTGCCTTCCTGCTGGGCGGAGGTGGAATTCCACGACCTGCGGACCGAAGGCGCCTTTCTGGTCTCGGCCCGGCGCCAGGAGGGACACACGCAGTGGGTCCGGATCAAGAGTCTCGCCGGCGAGCCCTGTCGCGTGCGGCCGGACATCGACGGCGAGTTCCGCATCGAAGGGCCGCGCCCCCACGGCCTCACCCGGGTATCGCCGGGTATATACCAGATTGACTTGAAATCCGGCGAAGTGGTCACTCTTAGGCGCGACGGATGAGTGGCTGACGCCCTGCAACCGGGAGCTGCCGGCGCCCAGGCAGCCCCCGTTTATGGAGATGCGATGAGTTCATTCATTACCCAACGGGATGGCGGTTTTCTCTGGCAGCGCGCTCACGAGCAGGTCTGGGTGGTCCCCTGGGGACATCACGGGGTGCGGGTACGGATAACCCAAGAGGCGGCCTTTCTCGACCTGCCTCAGGGCCTGCTTCCGCAGCCCGCCACACCGAGCGCGGCCAAAACGGAATTGGGTGATGCCGAAGCCACTCTGATCAACGGCAACATCACCGTCCAACTGACCGGCCGCTTCGGGCAGTTGTCCTTCGAGCGCACCAGCGACCAAAAAGTGTTGCTCAAAGAGCGGCACAAGACAACCGCCGAGTATCTGGCCCGCACCTTTATTCCGGAAGGTGGCACGTGGAAGATCGAGCAGCGGTTCTTTGCGGACGATACCGAGAAGTTCTACGGGCTGGGACAGCGTCAGCACGGTTATCTCGATCAGAAAGGGTGTGTGCTGGATCTGATGCACCGCAACACCGAGGTCTCGATTCCCTTTCTGATATCCAGCAAAGGATACGGTTTTCTGTGGAATCACCCGGGTCTGGGACGCGTGGAGCTGGGGCGCAACGACACCCGCTGGGTCGCCGACGCGGCGCATCAACTCGATTACTACGTAGTCATCGAGGATGCCCCCGCGTTGCTTCTAAAGCGCTATGCGGAAGTGACCGGCTTCCCCTCGGCGTTTCCCGAATGGGCCGCCGGGTACTGGCAGTGCAAGCTGCGCTACAAGACTCAGCGCGAACTACTGGAGGTCGCCCGTGAATATCACCGCCGCAAGCTGCCGGTTTCGGTCATGGTGATCGACTTTCATCACTGGTCGAAGTCTGGCGACTGGTCGTTGGACCCGCAGTGCTGGCCTGACCCGGCGGCCATGGTGCGCGAACTCAAAGCGATGGGCATGGAGTGCATGGTTTCGGTCTGGCCGACAGTGGACTGGTCCTGCGCCAACTTCGCCCCCCTGCGCGATCATGGCCTACTGCTGCGGAATGAGCGCGGCATGCCGCTGCAGAACGGCGCCAGCGTCGAGTCCTTTTACGATGCCACGCATCCCGCAGCCCGCACCTTCCTGTGGGAGCAGATCCGCAAGGGCTATGTCCAGCACGGCATCCGGTTGTTCTGGCTTGACACGATGGAGCCGGAGCTGATCCCGTTGGAGCTGGACAACACGCGCTTTTACCTGGGCAACGGGCGGGAGGTGGCGGGTTTGTATCCGCGCTGTCACCAGCAGGCCTTCTACGAGGGGCTGAAAGCCGAAGGTGAAGCTGCCCCGATGACCCTGGGTCGATCCGCATGGGTGGGCAGCCAGCGCTTGGGGGCGGCGGTTTGGTCGGCGGACATTCCCTCCACATTCGATTCCCTGCGCCGGCAGGTGGCGGGAGGACTGAATATCGCTCTGAGCGGCATCCCCTACTGGACCACCGATATCGGCGGCTTTCACGGCGGCGACATTGATGACCCGGCCTTCCGGGAACTGCTGGTGCGCTGGTTCCAGTACGGGGTATTCTGTCCGATCATGCGCATGCACGGCGTGCGCCGGCAACAGATCAACCCGCCGCGTGAGGATCCGGGCAAGGCCGACCCGAATCACCCGAACGTCCCCAACGAGGTCTGGTCCTACGGGGAAGACACCTGCGCCATTCTCAGCGACCAGATCCGGCTGCGGGATCGCCTCAAGCCCTATATCATGAAACAGATGCAGGTCGCCCAGACCACGGGCTTGCCACCGATGCGGCCTCTTTTTGTGGATTTCCCCAGTGATACCCGGGCCTGGGAGGTCGAAGATCAGTTTCTGTTCGGCCCCGAGATTCTGGTGGCGCCCGTTCTGGCCGGCGGGGTACGTTCACGCCCGGTATATCTGCCGGCCGGGGTTCGATGGCGGGACGCGTGGACCGGCGCCACCTATGATGGCGGAACCACCATCCTCACCGATGCACCGCTGGAGCGAATTCCGGTTTATCTGGTGGAAAGCAGCGGCCTCCAACTGGGCTAGAGACCATGGAATCCCTGCGGGAACTGTATCGCATCGGTTGCGGGCCCTCGGCCAGCCATACCATGGGACCGCGCTTCGCCGCCGAGCAATATCGGCAGCGGTATCCGGATGCCGTGGGTTATGCGGTGGTGTTGTTTGGAAGCCTGGCCGCCACCGGTCGCGGGCACCTGACCGACCGGGCGCTGGCACAGGTGTTTGCGGATCGCCCCTTCACCATCGAGTGGCACCCGGAAACATGCCTGCCGTTTCATCCCAACGGCATGCGGTGGTACTGCGTCGATGCGACGGGTGCCCGGCAGCATGAATGGGAAGTTTACAGTATTGGGGGTGGCGAACTGCGGGAGGCGGGGGCCGCAGCCGGCGCGGTCCAGGTGTATGAACTGGCCTCGATGACCCAGATCATGTTGTGGTGCCGCGAACACGAGGCCTCCCTGGCCGATTATGTCCTGGCCTGCGAAGGTGACGGGCTGCGCGCCTATCTGGCAGGGATCTGGTCGACCATGCAGGCCTCGATCCGGGAAGGGTTGGCTCAGGAAGGGATTCTGCCGGGCCCGCTGAAGGTCCGCCGCAAGGCGCGGGAATACTTGAACCGTGCCAGCGCGATGAAGCCGGATATCCGGCGCTCGGGTTTGCTTTCGGCCTATGCTCTGGCCGTCAGCGAGGTCAACGCCTCCGGCGGTGTGGTGGCTACGGCGCCCACCTGCGGGGCCTGCGGGATCGTACCCGCCGTGCTGACTTACTTATCCGCGACGCTGGGCTGCCCGCAGGCCACCCTCATCGAGGCCCTGGCCACCGCCGGCCTGATCGGGAACCTGGTCAAAGCCAACGCCTCCATCTCGGGGGCCGAGGTCGGCTGTCAGGGCGAAGTGGGCACGGCCTGCGCCATGGCCGCCGCCGCCGCGGTGCAACTGTCCGGCGGGACGGTGGCACAAATCGAGTACGCCGCGGAGATGGGCATTGAACACCACCTGGGCCTCACCTGCGACCCCGTGCTGGGAATGGTGCAGATTCCCTGCATCGAGCGCAACGCCGTGGCGGCGATCCGCGCGGTGGATTGCGCCGACTTGGCGTTGCTCGGCGATGGCCAGCATCAGATCAGTTTTGATTCGGTCGTCGACACCATGAAGCGCACCGGTGCGGACATGCGGCAGGCCTACAAGGAGACTGCCACGGCCGGGCTGGCCCTGGTGCCGATGCCGGGGTCCGGGCCCCCACCCGGCGACGCAACGGCGTAGGTCGATTGTCGTATTCGCGCCATATCCGTAAAACGGGCGGCGCGCTAGGCTGGCCGATAGCAATCGCATGGGAAACCGGCCCGGCAAGCGTCTACCCCACGCGCGAATGCCCCGTGGGCGGTGATCGCGAGAACTCCCGGTTACCCTAGCCGCTGCGGACAGGCCGAAACGTAAGGAGTATTGCCGTATGAACCCCCAAGACCTCGCCCCTGTACTCATCGGCGGCGCGTGGCGTCCGGCCGCGGCAGTGGACGCCTTCAGCGCTTCCAATCCGGCCACCGGTCAGACCCTGGCCGAGCGCTTTCCCGTCAGTGACTGGTCGGATGTGGACGCCGCCCTGGACGCCGCGGTTCAGGCCTTTGCGGCCATGCAGATGCTGCCCGCCGAGCGCCTGGCCGGCTTCCTGCGCTCGTATGCCGAACATCTGGAAGCCCGGGCGGAGGACATTTGCGCAACCGCGGCCGCGGAAACCGGCTATCCCGTGTCGCCACGCCTCAAAGACGTCGAGCTGGTGCGTACCGTCGATCAACTCCGCCAGGCCGCCGCGGCGGCGGTGGACCCCGGCTGGCGTTTACCCGTGATCGATGCACGGGCCAAGATCTGCTCGGTTCTGGAACCCCTGGGGCCTACCGTGGTGTTCGGGCCCAATAATTTTCCGTTGGCCTTTAACGGCGTCAGCGGTGGCGATTTCGCCGCCGCGCTCGCGGCCGGCAACCCGGTGATCGCCAAGGCCCACTCGAGCCATCCGGGCACCTGCCGCCGCCTGGCCGAATGTGCCCAACAGGCCGCGCAGAAAACCGGCATGCCCCCCGGCACAGTCCAGTTGCTCTACGGGCTGCGCCGCCCGGACGGCCTGCGGCTGGTGTCCGACCCGCGTCTGGGGGCCGCGGCCTTTACCGGTTCACGGACCGCCGGCATGTCGCTCAAGACCGCTGCGGATGCGGTTGGCAAGCCGATTTACCTGGAAATGTCCAGTGTCAATCCCGTGGTGATCCTTCCCGGCGCCCTGGCGGAACGATCGCAGGAGGTCGTCAACGAGCTGGTGACCAGTGCCCTGATGGGCACGGGCCAGTTCTGCACCAACCCTGGTCTGGTGCTCCTGATTGACGGTGCCGATGCCCAGGCGTTTCTGGCGGCAATGGCCCAGCGTTATAGGAGCGCCGCGTGCGGAACCTTGCTGAGCAAGGGAACCCAGCAGGGCTTGATGGCAGGCATCCAGGCTCTGACCCGTGCCGGAGCCTCCGTGGTGTGCGGTAACCAGCCCGCCGCCCGCCCCGGCTGGGCCTGGGCTAACACGCTCCTGAGTGTCAGCGGCCAGCAGTTCCTCACCGCGGCCAAGGCCTTGCAGACAGAGGCCTTTGGCAACGCCACCCTCGCGGTGGTGGCCGCAGACAGTGCCCAACTGGTGGAGCTACTGGCCCATTGCGAGGGCAATCTCACCGGTTGCATCTATTCCGCTCAAGATGGTCGCGACGACGTCCTCTACGATGCGGTGGCCCGCGTCCTGCGCCCGCGGGTCGGCCGCCTGCTCAACGACAAGATGCCCACGGGCGTCGCAGTGAGCCCCGCCATGAACCACGGCGGGCCGTTCCCCGCCACCGGCCACCCGCATTTCACCGCGGTCGGGCTGCCGGCCGCCATGCGCCGGTTTACCCGGCTGGCCTGCTACGACAACGTCCGCCCGCACCGATTGCCCCCGATTCTGCGGGGCAGCGCTGCGCCTGGGCGGCCCTGATCCTGCGATTCGTTCCTACGGAGATACCCATGAGTATTGATAATTCCGTTTTTCAGGGTTGTATGCCGGCGCTGATGACCCCCTGTGACGAGCACGGCCAGCCCTTGTTCGATGACCTGGTAGCCAAGGGCCGGGAACTGGTCGCCCTGGGAATGCGCGCGGTGGTGTATTGCGGATCCATGGGGGAATGGCCGTTGCTCACTGATGAGCAGCGCTGCGAAGGTGTGGAAAAGCTGGTGGCCACCGGCGTGCCTGTCATAGTCGGAACCGGCGCCCAGAGCCCGCAACGCGCCGTCGCCCTGGCCGCCCACGCCCGCAAGGTGGGTGCGGCCGGACTCATGGTCATTCCACGCGTGCTGTCCCGCGGGACCAATCCTGCAGCGCAGCGGGAGCATTTCTCCGCCGTCCTCGAGGCGGGTGGGGCTCTGCCCGCGGTGATCTACAACAGCCCCTACTACGGATTTGAAACCCGGGCCGACCTGTTCTTTGACCTGCGCCGGCGACACGCCAACCTGGTCGGCTTTAAGGAGTTCGGCGGGGCCCAGGCCCTGAGCTACGCGGCCGAGCACATCACGGCCGGCGATCCGGGCCTGGTCCTGATGGTCGGAGTCGATACGCAGGTGTATCACGGCTTTGTGCACTGCGGCGCCGCCGGGGCCATCACAGGGGTGGGCAACGCCCTGCCCAGGCAGGTGCTGCGATTGGTGGCGCTGTGCACCCGGGCCGCCCAGGGCGATCCGCAGGCACGCCTTTGGGCGGCCGAATTGAACGAGGCCCTGGCCGTGCTGTCCAAATTCGATGACGGGCCGGATCTGGTGCTCCACTACAAGCACCTCATGGTGCTGGAGGGCAATCCCCAGTACGGTCGCCCGGTCAACCCGTCCGATGCCCTGTCGGGCAGTCAACGCGCCTACCTGGAGGCCCAATGGCGCCTGTTCAAAGCCTGGTGGCAACAGTGGCCTGGGGCTTCCGATCGCTGAACAACCGGTGCTTGCGATCTTGTGCCCCAGCATCTGGAGCGCCCGGCCAGGGGCCTGGACCAGAACTATCCCTGCCGCTAGCGGCCTTGGAACATGGGCATATATGTCTTGGCCGAATAGAGGCGGAACTCGACCTCGCGGAGGAATTCGTAGGGACCGGCCTGCTTGACCTGATCCACGATCTGCTCGATCTGCTCCTGCGAACGGTAGGCCGCCACACTGTCCAGCTTACGCTGGAACGGACCCGGGCCGCTGCGGATGCCCAGGTTGGGCGGGGCGGCAAAATCGCAGTAGACCGCCATCTCATACACCTTGGGAACCACTGGCATGGGCTTGCCCAGTTCGGGCCAGATGGCGCCGCTGGCGTGAAACAGGCTGATGAGAAGCTCCCGATAGGTGACCTGATGATCGGGGTGCAGATCGGTCAGCGTGGGCACCAGCACGCGCGTGGGCCGCACGCGCCGCAGGTGCCAGGTGAGCGTATTGGCCAAACCGGTGTAGCCGGCAATCTGCGGTTCTCCGCGGCGGGCCCGGCGCCGTCCCTGCACGCCCGCCAAGCCGCTGTCGGGGAAACCGCCGTACCGGATGCGCTGGCGGGCCACACCCAGGGTGGCAAAGGAGGCGTAGGTTTCCCCTTCTCGAACCCGGACGATGGTTTTGCGCTGGGCCAACGTGCAGTAGCCCATGGCGCCGTCGGTCAAAATCAGAACATGCACTTCCACCCCGGCGGCCATGGCGGCTTGTATCCAAAGGCCCGCGCCGATGCAAAGATCATCATCGTGCGGGCTGACGAACAGCCACTTCTCGCTGGCCCCGGGGGTGG
>JAJXSS010000285.1 GCA_021784455.1 Planctomycetota bacterium | reverse complement strand
GGGGAAAGGGTTCGGGTGCGGGTCGGGGGCATGCGAAGCACCTCTGGGTTGTTTAATTCTGTTTAATGGACCGGAAAGACCAGGCCAGCGCCCTGGGATGAACTCGAGCGGGCCAACGGCTGGCTCTTCCGGCTGCTGACAAGTGTAGGCAAACGAGCGGGGCAGACGCTGCGGGACGGAGGCGACAGGATCTCGACCGGCCGGCCCGGGGGAAGGATTGCGGGTCTTCCGCTCAGATAACGGCCACCGTCCCGGGGCTTAGTCGGGCCGCTAGCAAACCATCGAGCAGGTGAAGCGGGCCGTAACACATAGGTGCCACAGTATAGCCGATTCCGGCCGGCCAAGCCAGACCCGTGCACGACCAACCCGGGCCTGACCAAGCAGGAGCCGCCGGCGGCACGTAGCATGAACCGGCTGGCGGAGGGATGAGAGATCCGCGTGCGGTGGGGAACGGGGCTCGGCGGGGCTCATCTGTCAGTGGAAGTCGATCACGCGCACCTTGGCCCAGTACCTGCCGGCCTGCTTGATGAACTCCAGGTGCCTGGGGTGGGTCTGGTAGGCATCGTGGGCGGCTTTGTCATCGAAGACGACGCACAAGGCGACGTCGTAGTCGTTATCGATCACCGGGCGTTCGGCCGGCAGCGGCCGGCCGGTCCAGAGGTGCCGCACCCCTGGAATGGAGCGTAGGTGGGCCTCCATCGCGGACTGCAACTGCTGGGATGCGGCCAGCTTGTCGCCCTGCAGCGTGAACAGAACATTGTGGACGAACATGAACGATCTCCTTGGGGATATTCAGGGCGGGCTTGGGCACGGGGCCGAGCCCTTTCACTTTAACCTAACCGCGAACGAGAGGGCCACCCCATGCCGAAGTCAGGCCCTGGGACAAGGCCGACCCCGGACCCCCGCAGGGACAAGAGCCCAGACGGCCCGATCCGGGAGGACGGCCGCCCAGAATCAGAGGGATTTCAATCCAGCTTCCCGGCGGGCCCGGGTGAAAATGTCGCGGAGCATGGTTCTGGTGAGCCGGCCGGTGAAGGTGTTTTGCTGGCTGGGGTGATAGCTGCACACGAGGGTCGGGGCTCCGGGCAGGCGCAGCATCGCCCCATGGGCGAACTTGAGCCCTCGGCGGCCTGCGATCCAGCCCTGCCGCCGATAGAGCTTCAGCGCCGCATCGAAGGCAATGCGGCCCAGGCACACCACCACTTGCAGATTGGTCAGGTGCGCCACCGTAGCATCGAGCCATGCCGAGCAGCGTTCCAGTTCCACCCGGGCCGGCTTGTTGGCCGGCGGGGCACAGTGGCACGCGGCCGTGATCAGGCAGTTGTGAAGCGTCAGGCCATCGTGGACCTGGACACTGGCGGGCTGGCTGGCCAGACCGGCCTCATGCATGGCCTGGAAGAGCCAGTCCCCGGAACGGTCGCCTGTGAACATGCGCCCCGTGCGGTTGGCCCCGTGCGCGGCCGGGGCCAGGCCAACGATGAGGATGGGCGTCTGAGCCGGATCCCCGGCGGGCAGGAAATTCGGTACCGGCCGGCCGTGATACACCTGATCCTGGTAGGCCTGGCGCCGCACCCGGGCCACCTGGGCGCAGTACCGCCGCAGCCGCGGGCAGCGTTCGCAGTTCACCAGGTCCCGATTCAAGCGATCCAGCGCGGTGGGCGGCATATTCCATAGCGTAGTAGGTCTGTAGCGTCTGGGTAAACCCGGCCGAGATTCAGAGGGCGGCGCTTTTGACCGATGAAGGAGAGAGAGCTTCCGGCTCCAGGATTACTCCATGCGCCTGCTGATCGACAGCCTGATCGCGCTGATGCTCCTGGGCATCCTGGCGGCGGTCCTGCTGCACCACCACGACCAGCAGGAACACCTGCGCCAGATTCGGGCCGTGCACGAGGCCCTGGCCGACCTGGAAGATCAGGCCCTGTTCCGCGGCGCCCTGATCGGCAACAGTCAATCCCAGGCCGAGCGCTTTCCCCCGGCCATCTCGCCCACGTGGTTTGACCACGGCCTGCCCGACAATCTGCTGGTCCCGGGCCGCCAGCCCTGGATCGACGTCGCCCCGGAATCCGACGACAACGATAATCCGCCCGACCCGGTCCTGACCCGCCCCACCCAGGCCAAGTTCTGGTACAACCCCAGCCGGGGCATTTTCCGCGCCCGCGTGCCCCGCCAGTTCAGCGACCAAGCCACCCTCGATCTCTACAACCTGGTCAACGGGACCTACCTGCGCTCGCTGGACCCCTCGAAGACCGGTTCCGCGGCCGGCCGCACACCCCATCTGATGTCCTACAAATTCGGCCCCAGCGCCGCCCTGGCCCCGGCCAAGGCTCCGGCCAAGCCCCCACGCCCCACCCTATTCCGATCCAGCAATCCGTAACCGGGCGTGTATTCTGAGTCGCATGAAGATCGCCTTCACGCCCGCCATCTATGAACACGCCGCCCGCTTTGCCGGCCGCACGCCCTGGGAAGTCTCCCGCGATCCGGAACTGCTGTTTGAGGGCCATCGGGGCGCCTGGCTCGAATACCGCCACACCCCGGTGTGCGTGGGTATCGACATCTACAACCTCGAAGCCGAGGCCTACGGCGCGGTGATCCTCCGGCCGACCGGCGAGGGCATTCCCGCCATTCAGGAACCGCTGTGTGCCGATCTCGACCAGGCCCTGGCCGTGCGTCCCTTCGATCCCACCGTCGCCGGTCGCATTCCCCTGGTCCTGGCGGTGGGCCGGCGGCTGCACAAGGAGCTTCCCGACGCCGACATCCGCATCCCGGTGGCCGGGCCCTTTTCCATCGCCTTCAACCTGTGCGGCATCAACAACCTCTGCGAATATGCGGCCACCCGACCGCAGGAAGTCGCCCGCCTGCTGATGCATCTGGCCGATCACCAGGCGGCCTTCTGCCGGGCCGTCGCCGCGGCCGGTCTGGATATCGCCTTTTTCGAATCCGCGGCCGCGCCTCCGATGCTTTCTCCGGCCCAGTTCCACGAGCTGGAACTGCCGGCCCTGCGCCGCATCCTGGCCCTGGCCGCCGACTGCATCGGCCACCCCGTGCCCTGCATCATGGGCGGCCACACCGTTCTCGTGGTCGACGATCTGCTGGCCACGGGCACCCGCTATCTGGTGTGCAACGTCGAGACCGACCAGGCGGCGTTTCTTCGCCGCGTGGCCCAGACCCACCCCCACGTGCGCGTACGCGTCAACATGGACCCGGCCATCGTGGCCGGCCAGGATCTCCAGCGCATCCACCGCGAGGTGGATCGGGTCCTGGCTCTGTCCGCCCTGCACAGCAACTGCGTGATGGGCACGGGCGCTCTGCCGTATGAGACGCCGCCAGAGAACATCCACCTGATCCAGCAATACATCGCCTGACCTTGCGCGCCGCCGCAGGCGATTGCACAGCGGCCCAGCGGCTGCGATCGCTCTGCCCCTGTCGTACAATGTCCGCCCCATGCCCCATCTGCATCAACAAAGGCTGGCCAATGGCTTATGGCTCGTTGCGGAAGAGATCCCAGGGGCCCAGTCTCTGGCCATGTCCCTCCTGCTGCCGGCGGGGGCGGTGCAGGAGGCCCCGGACCACCGGGGTGTGGCGGCCATGCTGGGGGAGATGATCTGCCGCGGCGCCGGGGCTCTCGATGCCCGGGCCCACAGCGATGCCCTGGACCAGCTCGGCGTTCAGCGTGATGTCTCGGCCGAGGGCCACCACCTGCATCTGTCCGCGGTCATGATCCACAGCAAGCTGCCCGAGGCCCTGCCCCTGCTGATGGATATGGTGCGCGCGCCGCGTCTGGCCCCGGCGGCCCTCGACCCCAGCCGCGATCTGGCCCTGCAGGAACTGGATGCCCTGGAGGATGACCCCCAGCAGAAGGTCTTCATCGAACTGCGCCGCCGCCACTTCCCCCCGCCCTTTGACCGCTCGGCCCTGGGCGAACGGCCCGACCTTCAGGCCATGACCCTGGAGGATGTGCGTGAGCACTGGCAGCGGTGCTTTGTGCCCGATGGCGCGATCCTGGCCTTCGCCGGCAAACTTGACTTCGCCGATCTGGGCCCCCGGATCGACCGCCTGCTCAAGGGCTGGCAAGGCGCCTGTCCCGAGCCCACCCCAAGCGGCACCGCCCCGCGTGGCTATAGCCACCTTCCGGCCCAGAGCGCCCAGGTCCACATCGGCCTGGCGTTCGATGCCGTGGCCGAAACCGACCCCGCCAGCATGCTGCAGCGTGCGGCCGTGGCCGTGCTGTCGGGCGGCATGAGCGGCCGGCTCAATACGGAGATCCGCGAAAAGCGCGGTCTGTGCTATTCGGTCGGTGCCCGATATGCGGCCGACCGCCAGCGCGGGGTGGTGCTGGGCTACGCCGGCACCACGACCGCCCGGGCCCAGGAGACCCTGGATGTGCTGGCCGCCGAACTGAAGCGCCTGGCTCAAGGCGTGGGGGAAGATGAATTCCAGCGGGCCATCGTGGGGATGAAGTCGGGCCTGGTAATGCAGGGGGAATCCACCTCGGCCCGGGCCCATGCGATCGCCGCCGATCAGCTCGTGTTCGGCGCCCCTCGCAGCCTGGATGACTGGGCCAGCCGCGTGGAGGCCATCACCCACGCCGAGCTGAACCGGTTTGTCCGGCAGACCCCCCCGGGGCCGATGACGGTGGTTACAATCGGTCCCCAGTCTTTGCGAGCCAGCCATGAAAAGTAATGATTGCGTGATTGCCATCGACATCGGTGCGGGGTTGGGGGCCAAGATCGGCGTGTTCACCGACCCGCATACCCAGGTCGCCGAGGGCCTGCTGCGGGCCGAGGATTTCGGGCAGGAGGTGGGGGTGTTTGTCGAGCGGCTGGTCGCGGTACTGCGGGAGGTGCTGGGGAAGCAGGACCGGCCGCTGGAGACGGCACGGGCGGTAGGGATCGCCAGCCCCGGGCTGTTCCGCAGCGACGGCAGTTACGTGCTGGCGGCCAACCTGCCCTTTCTCAACAACCAGAACCTGCGTTTGCGGATCGAGCAGGCCGTCGGGCTGCCCACGGGCATCGAAAACGATGCCAATGCGGGCGGGCTGGCGGAATGGAGCGTGATGCGCACCGACCTGCTTTACTGGGTGTTCGGCGGCGGCTGGGGCGGTGCGTGGATCAGCGGGGATGGCGAGGTTCGCTTCCCGGCGCTGAACTGGGATGGTGACGACAGCCACCTGCACTACACCAACGAACCAGGCTACGCGATCCCGCTGGACAAGCTATCGCTCAGGACGATGTTCTACCAGTATGGGGTCTCGTTTGACCGTTTCGAGCGGATCGCCCTGGAAGACCTGGACGGCCAGGGCAACAAACTGCTGGGCCCGTGCAACAACCCCCAGACCATCCGGGCCGAGGTGATTCTGTCGGGGCCGGGCCGGTGCCGGTTGTTCCGGGCAATGGTGGGGGATGATGATTTTTATGAGAAGTTCCTGGATATCCACGAGACCCGGCAGATGACCGATCCCTCGATCGCCGGCCAGCACATCAGCAAGCTCAGCCGCATGCGGGTGGAGGCCGCGGTCCAGACCGACCGCCTGTTCGGGCGCATTCTGGCCGAGGCCACGCAAATCATGTTCCGCCAGGCCAAGCGCGACCACCTGGCCGAAAACATCCCCATCTGCCTGGGGGGCAAGCCCAGTTATGCCCTGCCGTATTTTGGTCCCTCGGCCCAGGGGCGGCTGGGGGCCATGGGCATCATGAGCTATCTGCGGCCCTCGGTGGTGGACGAACGGGGCTTCAACGCCAACCTGGTGGGGGCGGCGGTTTTGGCCGAGAAAACCTACGTCGCGCGGCACGCCAACGGCACCAGTTGATGCCCCCCCCTCCGCACCCAACGGAGGCAAATTCATCGTTTCCTGCGAACCTTCGCCCAGGCGGCAACGTTTAGTAAAGCAGGGCCGCTCGCCTGCGATGAGCCTGCACTGGCCTCTATGGCGACCGGGCCTTTAGGGTCCCTTCCACTGCACGACAAGGAGCAACGTTCCCATGCCCATCCCTTCCTGTCTTGCCGCTGCCGATGCTCTGTCGGCCCTGCGCGAATTCGTCCAGGCCGTCAAGCTGCATCCCGTGCTGGTGAACTTTACCGCCGCCTTGGTGCCGGTGTCGGTGGGGTGCGATCTTCTGGCCCGCCTGGGCAAGCATGAGCCCTTGCGCCATACCGCGTGGTGGACGCTGCTTTTTGCCACCCTCATCACGCCTTTCACGGCCATTACCG
>JAJXSS010000284.1 GCA_021784455.1 Planctomycetota bacterium | reverse complement strand
CATGCCCTGAAATCGGGGGTCGAGTCGGCTCCAGGACCTGAGCCTGAAGCTGCCGGGGCACCGGGCCCTGCGCCCGAGGCCGGCGCGGCGCCGGCGGCGGCGGCGGAACCCCCGGCCGCACTGTCTGCTGGTGAACCCGGTCATGCCGCCCTGGCCGCGGCAGCCGCCCACGGTAGCGGCCCGTTCGTCGCGGCCCAGGCTGCAGCCCCACCGTCCCCGACCACCGCGCCATCCGTGGCCCAGGTGGCCCCACCGAATCCAGCGCTCGCACCGCCCAGCGTGGCGCAGAACATGGCCCCGGCCGCCAAGACTGGCCTGCAGGGTCTGGGGGGTGGGGGGGGCGGCAGCTTGCAGCGCGAGCATGAATCCGTGGTGGCCAAGAGTGGTCCCGTTCGGAATCGCCCGGGCCTGCGCATCGAACTGGCCGCTGCCGACCCCCAGGTCGCCGCGGATGAATTGACGACGTGGGCGGAGAATAACGGAGTCGTGGCCCTGGCGGATGGGCAGGTGGTGGTCCCGGTGCCCAACCGTCGCGCAGCCGACACCAACGCCCTGAACCAGGCGTCCGGTCAACAGGCTCTGCGGCAAACGGATACCGCGCAGAACTACACCGGATCTCGTACTCTCGGACAGGCTCAGGCCGAACAAAAGGTCGCGCAGGTCATGCCGCAGCAGGCTCAGACCGCCGGTCAGAGCCGGCCCCGGCAGTTCACACTGGTGCTGCCCGCCGATCAGGTGGCGGCGCTTCTGACCTACCTCAACGGCCGGCCGAATCAATCGGCAGACTTGATCGGCACGGCCGCGGCCCTAGGCAAGTCAGAAGGAAGCGGATTCAAGAATGATGTGCTGCAAACACAAGGCCGCGCCACGATCCGGACCCAGGTGGTCGCCACCCAGGCCGTTGCAAACACGGGCCACCCGGTCCCGGCGGCAACCGCCACGCAGACGCGCACCGAGGTGCTGAAGCAGCGCACCACGGCTGACTGGAACAAGATCGTGCAGAAAGCGGTGCAGCCTGCTCCCACCGGCTCCGGCGCCGGCCCGGCACTCGGGGAGCAGGCAGCGGCCCCGCTGACCATCCCCGTTGACATCGTGTCCCGGCCACCGGCCGCTGGCCGCACGGCGGCCGATGAAACCAAAACCCTCCCACCGGTCAAACCCTGACCCGCCGGCGGCCGCACTAGTGCGCCCGGCGGCCAACCGGGCAAGGCCCCTCAAAGCTGACGGGACCGATCCGGCAAACCTCGCTTTCATGCTTACAGAAAGCCCCCGGCTGGGCGGGGGATGAGGTGGCGGTGCCACGCCGACGATTCAGGCCGTGGTATCGAGGGCGACGCCGGACGGGATACTCGACAACGACGTGCCCGAGCTTGCATTGCCGCTCT
The DNA here is from genome assembly GCA_021784455.1 of Planctomycetota bacterium. GTDB lineage: Bacteria > Planctomycetota > Phycisphaerae > Phycisphaerales > Phycisphaeraceae > JAJXSS01. The sequence goes on along the minus strand of JAJXSS010000284.1, from coordinate 4,834 downwards.
GCACCTGCTGCAACGCGGCCAGGAGATCGTCGCGGAACTGCTGCGGGCTGACGCCGACGGATTGCAGCATCTGGAAGAACGCCTGCCGGGTGCTGGTGTCGGTGTTCGCAGAGTTCGCGTTCGTCGTGCCGGTCGGGGTAGACGTTGAAGGGTTCGCGGCCGACCCGCCCGAAGTGGCGGCCGACGGCGCATTGACACTGTTGGCCTGCAGCACCTGGATGATCGCATCTTCGATGGTCTGGTTGGGATCGCTGGTCGAACTGCTCGACTGGGTTCCCTGCAGAGCCGAAGCCACAGCCGACTGAAGTTGCTGGAACAGACTGTTGGTGCCGCCACCGGAACCGTCGCCATCCCCATCCTGATGGTGATGGTGGTGACGGGAGTGCTGCACACCCTGGGTGCCGGTCTGGTTATCGGCCGTGCCCGTCACCGAAGTGGAGGGCTGCGACTGAATCGTCAGGGCATGGAAGAACTGATAGAGAGAGGAACTTGAGCCTGCGCTGCTGATGGCCGACATAACGAGTCCTTTCCTTGTCGGAAAGTTGTCTGACCTCCTTGTCAGTGTGGTGAACCGGCAACACCGCCGGGGGGATATCCACCAGTTATCGGGTGGAGTGAGAATGCCGCTGGAAAAATTCATGCCCAAGCGAACGTCGCCGCTGGCACCGTTGGCACCGGTACTGGGACACGGCTGATCCCGATAGAATGAACGTTCGCGATTAGCCTTCCGTGCGCCCCCACGCGACCGATCGGCCATGGCACACCGCCCCTTCGCATCCTTCGCCAACCGGTTCACCGGCCAGACCTGCTGGGACATCGGCCGCGGCCCGACGCGCTTCGATTACGGTCAACGGCGGATGGCCGTAGACCCCGTTCTGTTCATCACCGTCGCAGTGACTCTGTCCGACCTACTTCCTTCCGGCCTGCCCTGCTTCTGGTTTGCCCACGATGCCAATCAACGGGTGTATCTGACCCCCCGTCTGCGGCCGGTGGCCGTACTGCCGGAGGATGCCCCCGAAGGCAAAGTATTGTGCCGGCCGGACGACCCCATCCTTAACGAGATTCCCGCCTATACGCTGTACCCCTGGGGCTCGCCCGGTGAGGCCAGGGCCTGCCTGGACGCCGACCGGAAGGCCCTGGCCCGGCTGCGCCTGTTTCACTGGCACAGTGGTACGATCCACAGCTTGCTGCACTTCGTGTGGTACCTGGGCTGCCGTGGCGCGCGGCTGGTAGGATGTGACGAGATCAACCAGCGTTTCGTCATGTATGGGCTGAATACCCCGGCCAACGGGGCCTACGATGTTCGGCGGGCCAATAGGTCCGGCTCGATTTCACACTGGACCTACGATGTCATCCGCAACCACCAGGAGGCGATGCTGGGCCGGCTGAGCCTGGAAGCGGATTACGTGGGTATGCCACGCCGGCGCGCCATGGAGGGTCAAACTTGAGGCCCGGGGCAATGACCGCTCCGGCCCTGCGTTTGACCCGGTGGGCCATCGCACTCTGGGGAGGCCTCCCCGGCGAGCTTACCAATCCCGGCACGAACCCGATTCATCGCCATGTCGATCTTTCACCATAGCGGGCGTCTGGGCGACATTCTCTACAGCCTGCCGGCCCTGCGGGCCCTGGGGGGTGGTCATCTGGTCCTGACTCCTTGGCTGCTGGTGGGGGCCTTGCTCACACCGACCGATGTGGAGAACCTGGGCGGCCTGCTGCGGTGCCAGCCCTACATCCGTTCGGTCACCTATGCCCCGCACAAGCCCCCGGACTGCATCGACCTCAACGGCTTCCGCCACCAACGCTGGCTGCAAGGTCAGACCCTGGCCGATCTGTATCTGCGGGCCCTGGGGCTGCCTGCGGCGGAACGCGACCAAGCTTGGTTGGGGGTGGAACCGCACCGCGTGGCGCCGGTGGTGATCCATCGCAGTGCCCGCTATCAGGACCCTAATTTCCCTTGGCCCGCGGCCTTGCGCCGGTACCGCCGGGCCGGCATTGTCTTCGTCGGTACCCCCGCCGAGCATCGGGATTTTGTAGCTGCGTTCGGACCGGTGGCCTACCACGCCACCGCGGATTTCCTGGCCCTGGCCCGGGTGATCGCCGGGGCGGACCTCTTCATCGGCAACCAGAGCGCCCCGTATGCCGTGGCCGAAGGACTCAAGCAGCGGACCGTTCAGGAGACGCACCTGCCCTGGGCCAACTGCGTGTTTCGGCGGGCTAACGCTGCCTATTCGTTGGATCTGGATCTGCAGTGGCCGGCGCTCGACGCCGGTGGTTGACCCCCGGGGATCAGCCCCTGGCCCGGGACCGCACTGGACCGTGGCCGGTGCCCCGAAGGCCTGAGAGTCGCTGAATCCGGCATGAAAGAGGTAAAAAACCAGGGCGACGGGGCTCGAATCCGCAACCTCCGAATCGACAGTCCGGTGCTCTAACCAATTGAGCTACGCCGGCCCGGCGCTCGGGGAGCAGGCCGCGGCGCCGCTGACCATCCCCGTTGACAGCGTGGCTCCGGCCGCACCTTCGGACCGCACGGCGGCCGATGAAGACAAGACCCTCCCCCCCCCCGGCCAAACCCTGACCCGCGGCTGGCCGGTGATCGGCTGGAAAATGCAATTTTCCGGGGAATCGAGGCGATTTTGCCCAGTTCTGGTCTGTTGGGGTCTTTCCCGCCGCCGACATTTGCCTTATTCTGTAGGCACGTGAACGGAATCACCCGTCACCCATTTAGAAAGGAATCGTATGGCTGGCAATGTTCTCACCAAGAGTCAGGTCCTCAAGAGCATCTCCGAAAAGACCGAAGTGCCCCGCAAGCAGGTGGCGGCTGTGTTTGAGGCCCTCGGTGGCCTGATCGCCAAGGAAGTGGGGAAGAAGGGCCCGGGCAAGTTCGTCCTGCCGGGCCTGCTGAAGATCGTCGTGATCAAGAAGCCGGCCGTGCCCGCCCATAAGGGCATCAACCCCTTCACCAAGCAGGAACAGATGTTCAAGGCCAAGCCCGCCCGCCGGGTGATCAAGGTGCGGCCGATGAAGGCCCTGAAAGAAATGGCCATGTGAGCCAATCGCACCGATCGAGTCAATGGGCAACCCCCGGCCGTGCTGCCGGGGGTTGCTTGTTTAATGGGCCAGCCATGAGCCACCGCAGCGGCCGACTGTGTGACATGGAACCGATAAGGTCTCGCACTGGAGGCCAAGGAGATCCTGACGGTGGACGATTACGTAGTGATTCGACGCAAGCATTGGACTGACGGTCAGTGCCAGCCGGCGATTACCACCGGCGCGACAAGCAGAATGTCCAGGCGGTGATGAATGCCGATTCAGGCACCGTGGTTTACAGCCTGGGGGGCCGAGTGCAAGCCGCCCGTGAAACTGCCACTTGCGTCAATCCGATGACCGTCCACGTCAGGCCAGGGAATTTCCTGGATTGTGTCTAACCCTGTTGCCAAATGATACGAAAGATCCGTAGTCGTCCCAGATTGCGGACGATTCGTAACTGCCTTGATTCCCGAGGTTTGGGCGTCTTCCCGTGACTGATCCGAGATGTTCGTGGCGGACCCTGAAAATGGGAGCGGAAGGATTCGAACCTTCGAAGAATCCCCGCGGAAAACCGCTATGTCGTCACCAAGGCGGCGCAAAATCCGGCGCACCGGCGGCTCAGGCCCTGGGGGCGGGCTCGGAACTCAGTCAAGTGGCCGCAGCCTGGAGCAGGCTGCCGCAGGCCATGCGGGTGGGCATCCTGGCCATGGTTCAAGCTGCAAAGCGAGGCAGATAGGGGGGGGTGGTAGGTCTGCCCGGTTTCACCTGGTTTGGCATGGCCCACAAACTTCGCCAACCAGGGCCCGGTCCCCAGCCAGCTTAATATCCGCCTGAATGGTGTCACTATAGGTTGAAGCCCTTACCCCTTGGCCCTTTGCCAAGGGGTTTTTGTTAACCGCCGGATCCTGACAACTGTCGCCCCTGCAGCGTGCGGGGGCGGTCGTGTTTCTCACCCACGACCGTCCCCGCCACGGGGATGGTCCCTGCCCATAAGGAGCCTCCCCGTGTCTACCGCACTTTCTGTGTCCCGCCCGGTCCCGCAAACTCCATTCCTGGCCATCGTGCCCGATCTGACCCGCTACGCTTACAGCCGGTTCCGCTTCTACAGCCCGGATGCCCGGGAAGAGGCCGGGGCTGAAGCCGTGGCCCATGCCTGGGTTGCCTACACCGGCCTGGTGCAGCGCGGCCGGGGTGAAGTCATCCAGAAGCCCGGCTTTGTCATCAACTGCGTGCATCCCGTGGTCAGCGGCCGGCCGGCCGGGGGCTGCTCCAGCGCCACGGAAGCGCTCAGCCGGCAGGTCCAGCGCCGCCGGGGCTTCCAGGTCCGGTCCATCTGTTCTCCCCAGCCCGAGGGTGGGATGCTTCAGAACCTGCTTGAAGACCGCCGGACCAGCCCGGCGGATCTGGCGGCGTTCCGGATGGATTTCGGGGCCTGGCTGGCCCGGCAGAGCCCCCGGCACCGGCGGATGATGAAGCTCCTGGCCAGCGGGGAGCAGGCCAGCCGCGTGGCCGACCGGTTTGGTATCAGTCGCCCGCGGGTCAGCCAGCTGCGTCTGGCCTGGCGGGCGGCCTGGGCCCGGTTCCTGGGGGAGGGGGACGGGGTGCCGGCGGGTGGGGGTTAGCTCCGTCGGGGAGTGGGCCAGATGGCTGGGTGGCCAGGCCTTGAGTCTGCGTATGGCTGACAAAAAGCAGGTAAAATTAGGGGCTCATCCGGAAAATGCGTAGGTAGGGTTTGAAAAAGAGTGGACATGCCTGTCTCTTCTGGAGTTACGAGGCTTCAGAAAGGAGACCAAGGCATGTCCACCAG
>JAJXSS010000283.1 GCA_021784455.1 Planctomycetota bacterium | reverse complement strand
CGCCCGAAGTATCCGGCTTGGCCGTGCCGATGCTGACCGATGCGGGTCAGAAGGCGGCCGGGCGGTGGGCCCTGTACGTGACATGGGCGGATGGGAAACGTGAGCGGCGGGAACTTGAATCGTCGATCCGGCTGCCCGATGGCCGGCGACTGTGGATACACCCCCAGCCCGGCGAACCCACCCCGGGCGATGTGCGCAACCTGTGCGGCTGGTCAGCAGAAGCCCGGCGGGCTTGGTTGGCTGGTGGCGTTGCCCCTGACCCGGCAGACCTGTTCAAGCGGGTTTGTGAGCGGATCGCCTATTTCATCGACCTGCCGGCAGAGAAGGCCCCGGGCACCACGGCAACGCTGGCGCTGTGGGCCATGCTCAGCTATGTGTATCCGGCTTGGCCGGCGGTGCCGTACCTCTACATTGCCGGGCCGTTGGGGTCGGGTAAGTCCCGAATCTTCGAGATACTGGCCCGGCTGGTGTTTCGGCCGCTGCAATCCTCCAACCTGACCGGGCCGGCCCTGTTCCGCACGTTGCACCAGCAGGGGGGCGCCCTGCTGTTCGATGAGGCCGAGCGATTGAAGCAGGTTCAAAGCCCGGAAGTGGCGGAACTGCTGTCCATGCTCCTGGCGGGCTACAAGCGCGGTGGGCAGGCGACGCGGCTGGAATCGGTGGGTGATACGTTCAAGACGCTGTCGTTCGATGTGTACGGCCCCAAGGCCCTGGCTTGCATCGCCGGCCTGCCCCCGGCGCTGTTGTCGCGGTGCATCGCGGTGACGATGTTCCGGGCTGGCCCGGAATCGCCCAAGCCCCGGCGGAACATTGATGCCCAGCCCGCCAAGTGGCAGGCCCTGCGCGATGATCTGCACGCCCTGGCCATGGCGCACGGCCCCACATGGCTGGCCCTGGCCCGGCGGGCGGATGTATGCCCCGCGATGGGCGGCCGGGATTTTGAGCTATGGCAGCCCCTCTTGGCACTGGCGGCATGGATCGAGGAAGCGGGCGCCGGCGGCCTGTTGAAACTGGTGAAAGATCATGCCTTGTCCACCATTGATGCCGGCCGGGATGACCTGACCCCCGATGCCGATGAAGCCCTGTTGCACATCATGGGGGAAGCCTGGCGGGATAGCCGCTGGCTGACCCCGGCGGAAGTGCTGGCCCAAGCCCGGGAAATCGACCACCAGACGTTTGAGCGCTGGCACCCCCGAACCGTGACAGCCCGGCTGAGAATCTACGGCATCCCCAAGCCGGAGAAGACCACCGGTGGCCGGCGGGTATTCCGGGGGGTGACGGCGGACATCCTGCGGCGGATACAGACGGCCTACGGGATCGATCTGGAAATCCCCGCCGACCCTGCCCCCGCATCGCCACTTCCGCCACTATCGCCACCCGGGATGGTTGGAAGTGCCTTGGAAGGGGTGGGAACGGGGGTAAACGGTGGCGGAAGTGGCACAAGTGGCAGTAGTGGCGATGGGCCGGAAGGGGGGCGCCATGTATGACGCTGTGGCTTTCCTGGCGACGCTGTACGCCCCAGCCGATTTGCCGGACCCGGTTGCCCCATCCATCGGCCCCGATGATCTGCCGGGGGATTGGCGGGTGGAGTGGGAGGAACGGGCGGCCATCATGGAATACGAGGGCAACATGCCCCGCGAGCGGGCCGAGGCCCTGGCCCTGGCGGACATCGTGGGGCGCATGGGCATGGCGCCCCAGTTGGGGGGCGGGTGATGAACGACTCCAGTCTGCGGGCGCGTGCGCCGAACTGCCGCAACGGTGGGGCCTTGCCGGGGCATAGAAAACGACCCCCCCCGGGGGGAGGGTTTGGCCGACATCATCGGACAGATGTTGACCAAAGCGTGATTATCCGATATACTGAATATCAGATAACGGAGTGCATACCATGATGCAAGTCAACGCCACCATTGGAAAACGCGGGCAGACGGTCATTCCGGTACCGCTGCGCCGTCGCTTCGGCCTGGATGAAGGCAGCTTGGTCATTTTCGAGGAAACCCCTGAAGGCGTCCTGATCCGCCCGGCCGTCGCCCTGCCCCTGGAAAACTACACTCCCCAGCGCAAGGCCGAATTGCTGCTCAACAATGCCACCGATGCCGACGATTACGCCAAAGCCCGCCGGGCCGTGAAAGCTCTCGGCCTTGATCCCGATGCCATCGAGCATCGCAAGCCCAAGGGAGCCTGACCGATGCAGCGGGTATTCCTGGATGCCAACGTGCTGTTTTCGGCCGCGTATCGCGCCGATGCCGGGCTGGCTCGGCTGTGGAAGCTGTCCGGGGTGAAGCTGCTGACTTCCACCTATGCCCTGGCCGAAGCCGGCGCGAACCTGGACGATGATGAGCAAAGCCAACGCCTGGATCGGCTGGCGAAGAAGATGGAAGTGGTCCCGGAAACCGCCGACCCGGTGAAGCTGCCCAGGGATTGCCGTTTGCCCGACAAGGATATCCCGATCCTGCGCGCCGCTGTGTACGGCAAGGCGGCTGTGCTGCTGACCGGCGATCTGCGGCATTTCGGCCCTTACTTGGACAAGACCGTTGCCGGCGTGATGATCCAGACACCGGCGCGTTTTCTGGCGGAATACGAGAACATTGCCGACGATGAATCCGAGGGCGGCAAGATCGGAAGGTGAATCATGGCAAGCATCGTGGCATACGACGGCGGGCTGCGGCGGATCGAATTTTCCCTGACCCCCAATGGTGATCGCAAGGCCGTGCGGCTGGGGCGCGTGAGTGCCAAGGTGGCCGAAGTGTGGCGGGCCAAGATCGAAGCCATCATCGGCGACAAACTGGCCGGCCGGCCGCATGATGCGGAGTTGTCCAAGTGGCTGGGGGGCTTGGATGAAACCCTGCTCGGCCGGATGCGGGCCGTGGGGCTGGCTGATGGCGTGGGGCTTTCACAGACAACGCTTGCGGCCTTTTTGGACCGCTTCGCTGCTGCCCTGACCGGCAAACCGGCAACGCTTGTGGTGTATGGGCATGTTCGGCGCAACTTGGAGGATTACTTCGCTCCTACCCGCTTGCTGCGGGACATTCGCCCGGAAGATGCAGACGGCTGGAGGGTCTGGCTGGTGGAGCATGAGAAACTGGCGGTGGCCACCGTGGCTCGGCGGGTGATCGCGGCCCGGACGATCTGGCGGCGGGCGATACGCTGGAAACTGGCCGGCGACAACCCCTTTGATGGTGTCAAGACCGGCCACCAGTGCAATGATGCCCGCAAGGTGTTCGTGCCCCGCGATGTGATCGACCGCCTGATTGCCGATGCCCCGGATGTGGAATGGCGGCTGATTCTGGCCCTGTCCAGATACGCCGGTCTGCGCTGCCCATCGGAGCACCTGGCGCTCACGTGGAACGACATCGACTGGGCACAAGCCCGGATGACGGTTCATTCCCCCAAGACCGAGCACCACGAAGGCGGGGCTTCCCGGCTGGTCCCGATCTTTCCCGAAGTGCTGCCGCACCTGCGCGATGCCTTCGAGCAAGCCGAAGCGGGATCGGTGTACGTGATCGCCCGGCACCGGCAGGCCAACGTCAACCTGCGGACGCAGCTTGAGCGGATGATCCACCGAGCGGGCCTGACCCCCTGGCCCCGACTCTTCCACAACCTGCGGGCGAGCCGGGAAACGGAACTCATGCGGGAGTACGACTTGGCGACGGTCTGCAAGTGGATCGGCAATTCCCCGGGTGTGGCGGCCAAGCACTACGCGACCTGCCAAGACCTCAACGCCGACTTCCGCCGGGCGGCAGGGCTGGCCGTGGAACCGGCGACGGTGGAAAAGTCGCCGAAGGGGCAGGCGCAGCAAAAGGCGCAGCAAAAAGCGCAGCAGTCAGCGGCGGTAGACGATGGACAGGCGATGACATCGGCTGGGGGTGAACTCGCCGATGAGCCGGAAAACAGGGGAAATGTCACTTGTGGTCCATCGCTCGTAACTACAGGCAAATCAAGCAAGTGGACCGTACAGGACTCGAACCTGTGACCTCCTCTACGTCAAAGAGGCGCTCTAGCCAACTGAGCTAACGGTCCGTCAATCAACCGGCGGTCATTGTAGCAGATTCGCGGCCGCGACGGTTGCGCGGGGCGGGATGTGGAGCGGGTCGCCTGCTCCTGGGGCTCGCGGGCGGCCGATACCCGCCTGACCGATCCCTGCCAGCCCTGTTCGTTCACTCAACTCTCAGTTTCCAGGGCCAGCACGGGCAATTCACACTCTTCTAACACAGGTGTGATGATGCGTTAACGCACGCGGCCGATGCGACCTATAGGCTTTGTCCCCGCGATGTGCCGCGGCCAGCACGGGCCCGAGGGCATCGAGGGCCGCGGTCCTGGATGATGGCGCGAATCACCGGGGCCGGCCGGGGCCCTACCGCCGGCCTGCCCCTCAACGTCCGGCAAGACCAGGTGCACTCATGCACGCCAAAGCCGATCTGCACGTCCATACCCGCTTTTCCGACCGCCCCAGCGAGTGGCTGCTGCGCCGCATCGGCGCCCCGGAAAGCTTCACCGACCCCCAAGAGGTCTACCGCGTCTGCAAGGCCCGGGGCATGGACTATGTCACCATCTCGGACCACAACTGCATTGATGGTGCTCTGGCCATCGCCCACCACCCCGACACCTTCATTTCCTGCGAAGTCACCACCTACTTCCCCGAGGATGGCTGCAAAGTCCACATCCTGGTCACCGGCATAACCCCGGGCCAGTTCGAGAGGATCGAGCAGGCCCGGGCCAGCATTTACGACCTGCGTCAGCTATTCATCGATGAAGACATCCTCCACTCCGTGGCGCACCTGCTCTACTCGGTCAATGGCCGGCTGACTGTGGACCACGTTGAAAAGTTGCTGGTGCTGTTCAACCGCTTCGAGGCCTTGAACGGCACCAACAACCGCCGGGCCGATCAGGTTGCCCATGCCGTGCTGGCGAACCTGACCCCGGGCCTGATCGCCCACATGGCCCAGCGGCACCGGCTGGAGCCCCTGGGGCCCCAGCCCTGGCACAAGACCTTCACCGCCGGCAGTGATGATCACTGCGGGCTCTACATCGCCAACGCCTACACCCTGACGCCCCCGGCGGCGACGGTGGCCGAATACCTGCAACACCTGCGCGAAGGCCGGCACGAAGCGGCCGGGGCTTCGGGCGCCTCCCTGCGGGCGGCCCACGCTTTCTACCAGATCGGCTACTCGTACTACCGGGCGCGTCTCCTCAACGGTCAGGGAGGGAGCAAACTGATCGGCGAGCTGCTGCGGCGCTATGCCCCCCAGCCGCTGGATGGCACGCAGATGGCGGCCGGAGGCTTCAGATCCGGCGTGCGCCGGGGGATGAAAAAGATCGCCTGGCACCTGGCCCGGCCGCTGGTGCGCTGGCGCATGAGCGCCACGGACCGCCTCCTGATGGAAGAGTTCACCCGGCTCATAGCCATCGAGCACGCCCCGGTGGATGCGGCCCAGGCCCAGGATCTGGGCGTGGATGAGGAAAGCTTCCAAACCGCCTGTCGTGTGTGCCACCGGTTGGGGTTCGTATTCCTGGACCGCTTTGCCCACGAGGTCGAAACCGGCAACTTTTCCGCCTCCCTGCAGGCCCTGGCCTCCCTGGCACCCGTGGCCCTGGCCGTGGCGCCTTACATTGCCGCCTTCCGCACCATCCACAAGGACCAGTGGCTGATGCAGGCCGTGGTCGAGCGCTTCCCCAGCGCCCAGCACCTCAAGCTGAGGGGTGGGCGGCGGGCCTGGGTGTGCCAGCGCGAGTTGCCGCTGGGCACAGGCGGCGATCTGGCCCGGGCTATGCGGCACGTGGCCCAGCGGGCGGTGTCCGCCGGCGGGCAGCTCAAGCGGTTGGTGTGCAGGATGGACCGTCCGGCGACTGACCTGGACTTGCAGGTCTTTGCCCCCGTGGGCCAGGTGGTGCTGCCGGAACTGGGCGGGGCGAAGCTGGATTTTCCGCCTTTCCTTCAGATCATCCGGACTATCGAGGATGAGGAATTCGGCGAACTGATCGTCTCGACCCCCGACGCCCTGGGGCTGACGGCCTTGGTGGCCGGGCGTCTGTTGGGCCTGCGACTGACGGGCATCTACTGGGGCGATCCGGCCCGGCAGATCTTCGACGCCACCGGAGATGAGATGCTCGAGAGGCTGGGCCGGCGTTATCTGGCGTGGTTCTATGGACAGATGGACCTGGTGTTTGTGTCCAGCGAGGCCCAGCGGCGGCAATGCCTGGAAGACGGCCTTGCCGCCGACAAAGTGCGCGTGCTGCCTGATCCCACCGTGCACGGCGGGCGGGCCTTCTACGAGGCCCTGTGGCTGCCGCACGGCGGTGAGCCGGGT
>JAJXSS010000282.1 GCA_021784455.1 Planctomycetota bacterium | reverse complement strand
CGGAATTCGCCCCCCGGAATTCGCCTCCCGGAATTTGCGCCCCGGGAATTCGCCCCTCCCGGATGTTTCCGGGGGCGGTCCGGAATGGGTCGGGCCGGTCCCGGCACTCTTTCGGGGGTGGCCTGAAAGGCCCGGGCTTGGCCCCGGAGGATCCAGGCTCCATCCTCGGGCGCTGAGGCTCTGGCCCCCGTGATCCGGGCCGATCCCTGAGCGGCTCGGGCCGCGGCCTCAACCGCTGAGGCCGATCCCTGAGCCGCTGAGGCCCCGGCCCCAGCCAGCGCGGCCCCGCCCGGAAGGGTCCGCGGTCCGGCCCAAATCTACGCAACTCATGTTTTTGCCTATATTTACACCCGCTTAAGCGGGTAGAAAGGCGGTTTCTGTCATGGCGGACTTCTATCCCAAGTCAGATGGCGACAAGATCACCTTCTTGAACAACCTCCAGACCGGGTTGACTGCGGAGGGCACCAACCTGGGTCTGGCCGCAGACGAGTTGGCCGGGCTGGCCACGGCCATCGCGGCGTACCAGGCGGCGGTGATCGACAAGACGACCAAGCGGGCCGCGGCCCAGTCGGCTACGGCCAACTGTCACGAGGTGGCGGCCAGCACCGAGGACACCGTGCGCAGCCTGGTGCGCCGAGTTAAAGCGGCCCCGGCCTACACCGTGGCCACCGGGCGCCTGCTGGGCATTGAGGTGGGCGGCGACGCCACGGCCCAGAGCACGGTGGGGGGTGGCCCCCGGCCGGATCTGGAAGCCACCAGTGTGGTGCACGGGGAGGTGGTCTTAACCTTCATCAAGAACGGCTTTTCCGGGGTGGAAATCGAATCCCAGCGCGGCACCGAGCCGGCTTTCACCTTCCTGGCCCGCGACACGCAGGCCCCCTACATCGACACCCGGCCGAGCTTGGCGGAGGCACCGGAAACCCGGCGCTACCGGGCCCGCTACCTGCACAACGACACAGTCACGGCCGACTATTCGGATGTGCTGGTGGTGACGGTTCCGGGGGCGAACTGACCCCCGGAAGTCGTTGACGGGGCCGAGGCGCATCTTGGCTGGCCCCTGGGTCCCTCGGCCGCTTCTTCATGCCCGATGGCTCGGACGGAGCCTCGCCCTCCCGGGCCATTGGGCCACGATCGCAAGCCATGATCGCTGGGGACCGGGGATTCCGGAGGCCGGGGCCGTGCGGGGCACTTCCGGGGGCGGGGGGCGAATTCCGGGGGTCGCCGGTCGGGGTGAAAGCCCTGGCCGGCGCTTATCTTAACTTTGTTCTTCGGACCCCTTCCACGTTGACTGCGCAATCTGATCTCATCTATCATGGATGCAGTGACGCACACCGTAACCATCCAGCAGCTTCAGGAACACGCTGGCGAACTGCTCTCTGGACTGGGTGCCGCGGATGAAATCATCGTCGCGGCCGAGGGCGGCAAGCCCGTCGCCAAGATCAGCCCGGCCGATCGCTCCAAAGACCTTCCCGCGCGCCCCCGCGAGTCGGGATTCTGGAAAGACCAGATCCAGACGACACCCGATTTTGACGAACCCCTCCCCGATGCGTTCTGGCTTGGTGATCCGTGAGACTGCTGCTCGATACCCACGCCTTCATCTGGCTGGCCGGCGACACCTCGCGGCTCTCCCCCGCCGCACGGGCCGCCGTCGCTGACCCTGCGAATGAACTTCTTCTCAGTGACGCCAGCATCTGGGAGATGGCCATCAAGGTCCAGCTCGGTAAACTGGTTTTTCCTGAACCGTTCGATGAAAAGATCTTTGAAGCGCTCGGTCGCACCCAGATTTCCATCCTGCCCATCGTCACCCGCCATGTGGCCGCCGTGGCCCGGTTGCCGCTCCATCACCGCGATCCCTTCGACCGCCTGCTGGCCGTACAGGCTCAGGCTGAGAACCTTTTGGTCATCACCCACGATCCACTGCTCAAACAATACGACATCTCCCTCTGCTGGTAATGCCACCTTCTGCGGGTCCTGCAGCCTGCCCGCCACCCTCAAGGTCTGGAGTCATGGCGGGGCTCGGCGGAAGCAAAGGCTGGCCCCTTGGCCCCTCATTCCGGGGGCCTTGGGTGTCCCCAGCCACTGGGCCACTTGATCACCATCTCAAGGCGGGTTCGGTGGCCGAATTCACCTCCTGCGGGGCCCAAGCACGTAGGTTCGGCCCTGGCCGAACATCTGGCCCCGAGAGCCGGAGGCTCGGCAAACTGGGTAGCCCGGGGTGTCAACCCCGGGAGGAAATGGGTCGTTCCCGATGTGTTTTCTTACGTTCTTATCCTGGGCCCCGCAGGGGCGGCACATTCTGCCCGGAAGAATACCCTGTTTACCACTCGGCAGGTTTATGGATGAGACCGCCCACGCCGTCGGGAAGGCTGGCCGGGAACTGACATCGGGGCAGTAGGACCAGGGGCAGATCACGGTCTTTATCAGCGGCCGAACGCAGCTCCACGGCCGCGCCGCGGATCAGGTTGCGCGAGGGCACATAGACGACGATCTGCTTGTGGGGGAATCGCGTCTTGACCATGCTCACGGCGGGGACCAGGTCCGAATCGCCCGTGACGAGCACGAACCGGTCGGCCAGATCGCGATAGGCATCATCCAGCAAGGCCACGGCAATTCCCACATCCGTGCGCTTCTCCTCGGGTTTGTTGAAGAATCGTGGCCCGGGATAGGTGCAGCCCCGCACGCCGCAGGCAATACGCTTTTCCTTGAATCGGCCCAGAATGACCTCCACCTTGGGGCAGGTAGCCAAGGCACGCAGGTACGTCTGCTGCCGCTGGGCCTTGGAGCCGTTCATCAGGGCGGTGAAGTAACGGATGGCCTGGATGTCGTCGTCCTGGCGCAGGAGTTCGAACAGCCGCTGGAGGTTCAGCCACTTGTGCGGGGTACCCTTGATGGCACCATAGTAGAGGTTGAACCCGTCCACGTAGATGATGCTGCGCTGCGGCAGGCAGACAGCGTACAAAAAAAGAGGCAGCCATGTAGGCTGCCCAACCGGCTTGCGCCGGGGAGTCGTCGATTCACTACGTCCCATTGTATCATCGGCCGGGGGGAAAATCTCCTTGAGATCACCCACCCACCGCGCGATCCGCCGATTCACTTCCTTTCAGGAGGCGGATGGGATTCTGCTTGCCCCTTGCCCCCCATTCCGGGGGCCCTTGCCCCCAGCCCCCTTGCCCCTGGCCCCCGCTGCTTCAGAACGCTTCATCTAGAACGAGTTTCCCGTGTCAATGAGGGCTTGTCGCACGGCCACGCGGATCGGCAGGTTGATGCCCAGCGTGGCAATCGTGGCCCTGCCGACCGGTGTCAAGCCGATGAGGACTGCTTCCTCATAGCGGAAGTGCTCCGTCCAGACATCGCGGCGCGGGTGAAACAATCGGGACATCTGGTGGGTCTGCGGATCGATTCCCGCCAGATTGGGGCCTTTGAACTGATTGCACCGGCCGCAACACAGCGCCAGGTTGGTGGCTTGGGCCCTGCCGCCGTGCTGCCGGGCAATGACATGATCCAGCACGTGTTTCAAATCGGAAGCAGCTTCGGGCATCCGGCAGTATTCGCACCGATCCAGCGCCCGCCTGCGGATGATTTGCTCCAGAACCCGGTCCATGGGCGTTCAGGCGGCCGATGAAGGCCTGTTCAAAGAGATGGCCGCCTTGGCGTGAAGAATGGCCAGCACGTCGTTGGCCGTCAGCAGATCGTCCAGTTCGATCTGTTCATCAGGCGTTAGGCTGCCATCCTGCGCCTTATCCGACAGCTCCCGGTAACGCTGACGGTCCTGGTCCTCAAATCCCAGGCTCAACAGCTTCCGCGCGAACTCCGCCGGCACATCCCCCTCGGCCGGTCGAAGCACACGCTCCAATACGGAATGCTTGTTCAGCATGCGCTCAATGATATCACGGAGCCGGATCGAGAGCGACCATTTCCAAAGGGGCAGAAACAGGGCCGTGCGGATCTGCGGGGGCGCAGCGCCGCAGCGGGAACAGGGCCGTCCGCCAAGGTGCCATTCGGCCCGGGCGCATGCCCCTCTGCCTGCCCCTTGCCCCCAGCCCCTTGCCCCCCGATCCGGGGGCCTTGGGTGTCCCCAGCCACTGGGCCACTTGATCACCATCTCAAGGCGGGTTCGGCGGCCGAATTCACCTCCTGCGGGGCCCAAGCACGTAGGTTCGGCCCTGGCCGAACATCTGGCCCCGAGAGCCGGAGGCTCGGCAAACTGGGTAGCCCTGGGTGTCAACCCCGGGAGGAAATGGGTCGTTCCCAACGTGTTTTCTTACGTTCTTATCCTGAGCCCTGCAGGGGCGGCACATTCTGCCCAGGCCACGGAAGTGTTACAGCCGTTCCCATTGCTGGCGGGAAATTCGGGCCTCGCGGAGAAGGACGGCCAGCAGGTTTCGCCCAATGTCGCCCCTGTGCGGATTGGGAATCGAGATTTTCAGTTTGTCTTGACGACCGGGATGTCCCGGTCGCCGTGGCGCAGCTTGATGAGGAGCCACGCTTCCAAGGCGCCTTGCAGATCGTCGCGGCAGGCTTCCAAGGTGCGGGCATGGCCGATCAGGCCCTTGAAGCCGGGAATCTTCCCGACGAACCCCTCATGATGGCCCAAGACCTCGTATTGGGCCAGGCCCATCGCTGCGTGAAGATAATCGGTCAGCATGGGAAGACTCCCTCTCCAGCAATCTTAACTTCATGCGGGCCGGGTGGCGAGTGTCCATGGCCGATTTATCAGTTAACCGATGAACCGATTACCCATTCCGGGGGTGCGACCAAATACCCGATGAACCGATTCACTTCCCTTCAGGAGGCGGATTGGGATTCTGCTTGCCCCTTGCCCCCCGATCCGGGGGGCCCCTTGCCCCTGTCTTCCGGGGTCCCTTGGTGTCCCAGGCCGCTCGGTCCCTGAGCCACTCGGCCACTTGACCACCATCGCAAGGCGGGGCCTTGGCGGTTAACCCTTACTCGCTGGAGGTGATTCCGGGGGCGGGGTCTCTTCGTCGGTTGCGCTGTGATCGAAGATGACCGTCGCGCAGTGGGCACAAACGGCCTTGACGCGGGTCCAGTCGTGCCACTGGGGCGCCAGGTTCTTGTATTCCGCCAGACGCGTCTCTTCCAGATCGCACGGCATGGGATTGGCCAGTTGAATCTGGAGTTGCTGAAGGGCGGATTGGCCGTTGGGCTGGGGGTACAGTCGGTCCAGCGGCCGCAAGGCTTCGGCCGCGGGCCCATCGCCCAGATGATCGACCAAGGCGACGAAATCCAGGTAATCCCGCGTCGTGTTACGCCGCAGGATCAGAGCGGCTTTGATGCGCAGGATTTCCGCCGCCGTGGGGATGGTGATTTTCTGGCCCTGGAAATCCAGCGTGGTGGTTTCCAGCGGTGCGGCACGGATGAGCTGGCGGATGCCGGTTTCGATGCCATCCAGGCTGCCCAGAATCTGCACCGGCCGGTTGATGCGGCTGGTTTGCCAGCCCGCCACGGACTCCAGATCCGCCAGGATGCCATCGAAGTGTTCGCGCAGAGCCGGCAGCACATGGTCGGCATCCCGGGAAAAGCGGTGCCCTGCGTGCAAGGCCGCGGCCGTGCCACCCACCAGCACGGCCTGGGGCAGGATGCGTTGCAGCCGGGCGGCCGACGAAAGGACTTCTTCCCAGTCAGGCAGAGTGTTCGGTGACATAATGCATCCAGAAGTGATAGCGCTGGGCGTAGGGGTCGGTCAGGCGGGGCTGGCAGATCTGGCGGATTTTGGGCACCAGGGAGCGATCCGCCCGCAGGGCTCGGCGCAAGGCCTCCCAATCACCGCGCCGGCCACGGGCGATCACATCATCGATGGCCGCCGGGGTGAACTGCTGATGGTTCAAATGGCGGTGTTGCATGGCCGGGTTTCCCGTGCGGCTATCACTTAAACGATATCCGGCCGGTGGCCCTTCGCCAAGGCCGACTCACGCCGAGGCACCAAGCCGCCGAAGAAGGCTCTTCTGACAGGGAAATCCCGTTCTTCTCTGCGGGTCCTGCGGCTCGGCGTGAAGGAAGGTCTTATTGCCCGGGCGCATGCCCGTCTGCCAGCCCCTTGCCCCCTGATCCGGGGGCCCCTTGCTCCTCATTCCAGGGGCCCTTGGTGTTCCTGCCCGCCACCCCTAGCGCTTATTTGATGGCGGGCTTGGTGGTTCAATGCTCTGGGACAGGTATTGGCCACCAAATTCGCCCGGAACCGGGCCAGGGCAATTGCATTTGCGAGGGATAAAAGGACTTGCGCCTCGTTTGCGCTTTTGCGCCGCCCGTGTTAAAGAGTCCCGTGTATAGCGCGGCCGCGCGTGGTTCACC
>JAJXSS010000281.1 GCA_021784455.1 Planctomycetota bacterium | reverse complement strand
CCAACGGTGGCGCGGTGGCGCCCCAGCGGCCACCCAGGCGCGCAGTTCATCGACTCGCCAGCGGGAAGCCCCGCCCAGCTTGATGGGCGCCGGCGCCCGGCCATCGCGGACCATCCGCCGGAAATGGGAACGCGAAACATCGAGGAGTTTGGCGGCGCCGGTGTCTCGAACCACCACCTGCTCTGGTGGTACGGGGACGACCGAAGCTGTGGTGTTGGCATCAGCAACGACCGACTGATGGGTGGCCGGCACAGAGTCGGCCCCCTTATCGGGCGGCGGCGCGACAAGCATCGATTTGGGAGTTGTGGCACCGACCATGAGAACACAGGAGCCTGACTACCGACCCCATCCGGATTCAGGGGCACGTGTACTGGGAAGTGAACCTATGAGGCTTCCGAGGTGTGCTATTTGCCATAGCGTTCGAGCGCCTTGACCTCAGCTTTGACAGGCAGACCGGGTAACCAGCAAGGGGTATGTTCCAGAGCCTGGGTCACGACCTGTACCGCTTCCTGGCTGCGGGCCTTGGGCGCCTCGACCACAACTTCATCGTGCACGTGAAACAGCACGGGGAAGCCGGCCTGCTCGATGGCCAGGATCGCCTCCACCAGCACATCCCGGGCGGCGGCCTGCACCACGTTCTCGCACAGCTTGCCACCGTAGAGCGCAATCGCTTCACCGCGGCCATAGGCCAGCGTTTCTTCGACCACATCCTCGATCACGGTCTGACCAGTCCAATCCTCGCATGTCCGGCGTCGGGGCATGTTCTGCCGGCGAACCTGTGGGTATCGCAGCAGCCGCCCCGACGGCAGTTCCAGATGCACATCCGCGCCCTGCCTGGACAGTTTGAGCGGCCCACACTCGGTCTCCATCCCGCTCATAGCCGCCTCAAAGGCCGACTCAAGATCGTGCCAGAATCGGGGAATTCCCGGATAACTCTGGCGGAAACTCTGCACTACTTCCTTGCATACGCCTTCATTCATGATGTTTTGGTCGAACAGTAGTCGGATCGACGAATCTCCCCGGCAGGCTTGCATGAAGCGCAGGGCGCCCATGCCAAAGCCCAGTCCCAGCACCGCCTGCTTGCCCACCTGGCGCAGGGCCTTGAGGCGTAGTTGGTCCTCCGGCGAATCGGTTGAAGCCGGTTTGCGCACCGCCGTGCCAAAAGTCTGGCTGGCGAACTCACAATAAATGTCCCGGCCTCCGCGGTAGGCATCCAGCAGATTCTCTTCACGAGCGAACCAAGCGACGATGCGGGCTTCGATCTGGGCCAGATCGCCGATTACAAAGACATGACCATCACGGGGCACCAGGGCGTGGCGGATGCGGCCGATCTGGCCGGAGCGGCCCAGGTTCTGAACGTTGAATTTACCGCGACCGGAGAAGCGGCCCGTGTGGGCGCCATAGTAGACGAGGTACGGCGGGAGATAACCCCCGGACACCTTTGTGATTCCTTCCAGCGTTGCCAACCGGGCCAACGACTGGTGTGTGCTCTTGAGGGCGAGGCGAGCTTGTGCCAACCGGGCAACAGCGGGATCCGAATCTCCGGCCAGGGCCTGCATGGCCTCATCATTTCGGGCGGTGGCTGGGATCTGGCCATTCTTACCCGGCTTGGTGGGCAGCTTTCGTCCTGAGGCAGCCAGGGCGGCGGTCATCTGGGCAGCAAATTCCTTGTCCCGCGATACTTGCTCCGGGGTCAGCCCGGATGCTTTGACCACTTCTTCCGTTTGGCCCGTTATTTCTCCACGAAGTTGGGCCAGGGCGGCGTGATCCACCGCGATGGAACGTTCGGTGAAAAGACGGACGGTGTGCTGTATCAGCGGCAATTCCACCTCCGGGCGGCTGACCTGGGCCAGGAGTTGCTCGGCCAGGGCCCGGGTGATGCGCACATCTTTGAGCGCGTACGCCATCATGTCCGCCTGTTGCCGGAAGTCGAGCTCGCGCACCCTGCTGAATTGCGCCGTATCACCTTTGGCTTCGAGTCCGAACCACCGTGCCAGGGCGGCCAGAGAGAGCCCACGGCTGGAGGCCTGGTCATCGTCAGGATCGGCGCTGGCTTCCACCCCATGCGGTCCTAGTACCTGGCGGGCCAAGCACAAAGTGTCGGCGAAATGCTTCGGACGCACACCGAACTTATGGTTCAGAATGTAAAGGTCGAAATGGGCGTGATGGCAGACGACGGTGACCCGCTCCAACTCAGGGCCGTAGGCCGCCTGCAGCTCGCCCAGGGCTTCTCTTACGTCCGCCCGGAACTCCACTCGGGCGTCGGGATGGAGGATGGCCAGGCCATGGACGCAAAAGCGCGGATCGTGGACATACTGAGGAATTGTCAGCTTTCGGAGGCTGTACGCCGCATCGAAATAGGTCTCAAAATCAAGCACGAGCAGGTTCATCAGGGCATCCCCGCTTTCTGGAGGACCGCAGCGGCAGCCTGCACTACGTCAGGTATGGCTGTGTGTGGAGGCAAGGCTGGTGGGGATTTGGACGGGTTGCTGGGGATGGGATCTGCGGCCGCGGAGAAAGCATTGTCACTAGGGCCTGCTACAGCGGGGATCGCAGGCAGTGCGCTGTTGACGCGCTGGGAGCCGCGAAGGCCTGGTCGATCTTCCTCGAACTTGAGCCCACAGTGCTGGCCGTGGATATGCACCCGGCAACGGATGTCAGGACACCCGATTCTGAGGATGTCGTTCCAAGATTTGCTGGTCAACACGTTTTCCAGGTTCTGGCGGGCATAGCGGATCGTGTCGGGGTCGTCCATGGGTATCATCGCCTCGACCAGAGGCCTTATGAGGGGATCGGTTATGGAGAGATAACCCTTCCCGAAACTCTTGTTGTCGTCGAGGGTCTGGACAGTTCCCCGATC
Organism: Planctomycetota bacterium; assembly: GCA_021784455.1. Taxonomy (GTDB): domain Bacteria; phylum Planctomycetota; class Phycisphaerae; order Phycisphaerales; family Phycisphaeraceae; genus JAJXSS01. The sequence continues at coordinate 3,452 of JAJXSS010000281.1, read as the reverse complement.
ACCATGGGCCACGCAGTAAAGTTCCCGCAGCAGTTCGTCACTGACATGGGACTCCCCTTCATCCAAGGGTTGGAGACCCAGCACCTCAGCCATTTTGAAGAAATCGAACTGGTTGGAGTGACAATGGCGCCAGACGTGGGTGAGAATGGAGTTGGCCACGCGGGCGTTATCGGCACAACGATCGCGCCAAGCGGCGGTGTCGCCACCACTGGTCCGGGCCCAGTTGGGGACTTTGCGGGAAAGACGACAGCCCAGCACGCGGCGCGAGATCTCCGGGCTATTGACGAGCACGGCGGGAAAGCTGACACAGGGAATGAAGAATGCAGCATGCAGGGGTGAGGTCTGAAATTTCTTAAAGAGCGGCCGCCAAGTCAGCTGGGCGTTGAGCTTGAGCAGCCCGGGGATTTTGTTGCGAATTTTGGGCGTTTTGCCGAATTCGTCGATGGTGATGCCCGTATGTCCTGCCGCCTGCGCATGCCCAATGAGGCGCGCGAAGCTCTCGCTGTCCTCTTCGAGGCTGGCAATGATCTGGGAATCGTCGACGAAGCTTTGGCCCAAGCGGATGGTTTCGCCTTTGCCGCTCCCCGAGGGTCCGGAGCACCACAGCATCGGCGGCTGCTGTTGGACGGCGGCTGCGCAGATAAGTGCACTGAGGATGGCCCGGAGATACATCCGCGAAAGGCTGGGGAAAGCTAGCTCCAGATAGCAGAATGCCTCGTCCAGGGGTATCGGGTCGGAAAGCAGGGCCACGGCATGTTTCAGATTTGACGGGGCCTTGATTGGAATGGTCTTACTGTCCTGCGGCCGGAAATCAACGCCCCGGTACACACGCAACGGCGAATATGAGGGGATTGCGCGATGCCTGGCCTGCGAGCGGCGCACGGAGTCATACTTCACCGTCGGCTCGCCACCTGGTTCTGCCGGCTGGATCCGCATGACGTATGGCAGGCCGTTGGCCGCATCTGCATCCACTTCCGTCGGTTCGCACGTGCAGGAACTCACCCAGCCGTTTGTCGTGTACAGGAAATCCAGGGCCGGGTTGAAAGTCGCGGCGATCAGCAGAGGGTGGTAAGCATGCGCATCCAAGGCAAGGCGGTAGGCTTCCTGCAACAGATCGATGCCCAGGCGCGGAAACAGGTGACGCAGTTCGTGCTGGGCGTGTGTCCAGTGGACCGGCGTAGCAGCCAAACGGCCAAACACGGAGACATCCTGATCGCCTCTAACCACCGCGGACCAGGGCATGAACCCCGGCGCTAGGTCATCGCGGTAGCGGATGCCCCTAGCCGCACAGCGGTGGCAGTACACCCCATGGTCCACCACCGTCACGCAATCAGTGGCCGAGCTGTCAGCACCGGGATCGAGGGGGCAACGAGCATGGTTGTATCGCCCGCCGTCCTGCATATCGAGGCTTTCGAGTGCTTCGCAGCGATGATCTTCGGTCGCCCGGCCAATGCCCCGCCAGACGAACGGAATGCTCGGGTCGGCCACGCCAAAGTGCACCGGGCCACAGCGGGCATCACCATGCTGGAGGCTGGTCGCCTGGGGGTGCCGGGTGCGGGTCAGCAGCTCAATGGTGAACAACTGGGGGATGCAGAAAGCCGCCACGAGAGCCCGTTTCCGGTGGTCCGGGCCAACATATACCAGCTTCAGCCCCCCGCCGTGGGAAACCCACCAAGCGTCTGGAGCAGGATCGATGGCAGATTCATGGGTCGCTATTTGCTCATGCGATGGCTTGTCCTTCAGGTGGTGGACATCGCAGTCGACGATCGCCAGTTCGGTGTCGCGGTCCACAGCCTCGACGACCGTATCGGGCGCGACTTCACGCATGAGCAGGTCACGCAGGTCGGGGTTCTCGAGGATTTCGTGCTGCCTGCGGGATTGACAGCGGCGGCCAACGCGAACCTTGCCCTTGATGCGCAGGGCTAGAGGGGGGTTCCCTGCGGGCTCGCGGGTCGGCGAAGGGGCGGCCGGTTCTTGACGGACGCTGACAGGAACATTTGGCGGGATGACGGGACGCATTTCCGGGCTCCGAAGAGAAGGTGGTTGGCGTGGCATACTTGGTGCCACGCACCCGACACTTTCATTTTCATCTGCCCCGGAGGCCATCTTTGCCGACCAGCAATCGGCGAAATCGTCAAATCAAGTGCCCGTCATATGGGCGGGGGATCCCGCGCCTGAACTGCTGCAGCCGAAGGCAGCAGGCCCTGCCCGTGGCCGCGGTGACGCAGGTGCTCCGCGGTGGCCAGGTCACGGAGCTCCTGGGTGATCCGGTCAACGGCCTCGGGCGAAAACAGGCGTGTATTGCCGGCACGGGCCGAAGCCGGGATGCCCCTCGTGCGGAGCACGTACTCCACCCGGTGCACCGGACAAGTGCAGCGGGCGGCGATCTGTTGGACGGTGACGAAGACAAAATCGGAAGTCATTGCGCCGACTCCAAAAGGTGTGGTGGCTGGTGCGGGACACGGGTTCCCGAACACCCGACACCTTCAGTATCCGGCACAAAAATAGGGATATTTGCCGATTGGCGATCGGCGAAATCGGCAAATCAGATCACCGCCGGCTCAGCACCGGCGGTATTCAAGAGATGGGCGTAGAGCAGCGGTGGTGGACCGAGGTGACGCGGCGGGAACTCAGTTGTTTTCGAGCAGGTAGCCGCCGCCTGCGGGCGAAATGGTGGGAGGCGGAACTTTTCTCTTTTTAAGTTTGTTGCGCAGATCAAGCAGCACATTGGGGGGGTCACCAACACCGGCCTCCCTCAGCGCATCCAAGGGTACGGACTTGCCCAGCGACATCTGTAATGTCACCAGTAGGCTTTCCTGCTGGCGGGAAAGCTTGACCGGTTGGCATCCGGGCACCAAGTACATGCGGTTTTTGATTTCAAACTGAGGTGGGACATCCGGGAAGAGGTAATCCAGCGCGGTGGCGAGGTGGTCCCAGATAAAGGCATAGTTCCAGCAGCCCGGCGGCATGGATCCCGTCCGGTTCCAGACCGTCGCGCACGCCTTTTGAAGATCGGCGGCGGACATGCCCAGGTGACCAGCCAGGATTGCTTGGCGGCTAGCGTCACGAGCGGCCACCGCCAGGAGAAGGCGGATTGGCCAGAACTTCCAGTCCATCTGGTTGCTTGAGAGCTTGGGGGTGAGCAGGAACACAGGCGAAGGGGCGTTGATTGCTTGTCTGTGGGCTAATAGCTCAGCTAGATGCTTGGAAACATCGGTCTCGGGGTACAACAGCGCACCGCACACCCACCCGGCCACCTTTTGGGAGATCTCTTGCGGCCACTTCGCCCCGCTCGGGGGGCAACGAACCCAGACGCGGAGTTGGGAACTCAAACGGCGGACGGAGGCGATACTTACCACAGCAGCACTCCTAGGTCGTGACCATGATACCGCAGAGGCCCGGCCCGCCGATCATCAATGGGGGCACCCGGACCGGCACCGGCATTTTCTGCT
>JAJXSS010000280.1 GCA_021784455.1 Planctomycetota bacterium | reverse complement strand
TCCGATCTGATGACGTTTTCGCCCAGCATCTGCCCTGGGTCCTCGGAGCGTATCGAAACCTGTTGACCGGCCAGGCCATGGACTGGAACCCCTATCAACTGATGGGGTCGCCTGTCCTGATGGGCTACGCCAGCGTGCTGTATCCGCCGACCCTGCTGTGCTATGGCGTGGCCCGATACGGGCTTGGCAACGAATTTCTCACGATGGAGGTCTTTGCCATCGTACACCTGCTGGGCGGTTTCCTGGCGGTGTTCTGGATGTCGCGCCGGTGCGGGATGGGCGCCGCCGTGGCGGCCATGGCCGGGGTGAGCGTGGCCCTATCCGGCTTTTCCCTCATCGCCGGACGGTCCTGGCACGAAACCCTGCCCATCATTGTCTGGATGCCCCTGCTCTTTGGCGCTCTGGCGGAAATGGCACGCCACCGGGTGGGTTGGCGGTGGGCCGCCGGAACCGGGCTGTGCATGGCCCTGTTCTACTATGTGGGCTTCACGCAATACTGGGTCCACGGCATGTTGTTCTTCCTCCTGGCGGGGGCCCTGCTGCTGATCGGCGGCGCGATTCCCTGGCGCCGCGCGGCGTGGCTGTTGCCGGCGGGGGCCCTGGGGCTGGCTTTGGGCGCGCCGTTGATCGGCCTGCAGCTTGATTTCGGTTCCCGCGTCCTGCGCGGGGCACCCTACGGCGCCAACGTCGAGTGGAACCAGTTGCCCGCAGTGCTCTTGCCCTACCCCTTGTACAACGCCCCCCACCCGCAGGGCTTTGGCGCCGCCGCGCCCGGCTTTGTCACCATGAACGAATTCTTCTACAGCGGCACCCTGCTTGCCACCACGGCCCTGGCGGCGGCCGCAGCGCTTCTCTTGTACCGCTTCTCCAGGGCCCATCTCCCATGGCTGCTGCGCGAAAACGTGTGGATCGTCTGCGCGGGCGTCGCGCTGCTGCTCATGCTCGGCAGCCACGGGCTGCTCTGGCCGCTGCTGGGCCGACTGCCGCTGATCGGCAAGGTAAACGACTACCCCTGGCGCATCCTGCCCCTCTTCAACATGTTCGTAGCCGTGGGGGGCGGGCTGATCCTCGACCGTCTGGTGCGATGGGCACCCACGCCCTGGAAATGGCACGCCACCCTGGGCTGCCTGCTGATGGCGCTGCTGCTGTACCACTGTTGGTACACGCAGACCGCCGCCTTCTGGATGTACGGAGAAAAGCCCTACGCGCCAATGCCCCCGAAGGCCCTGGCCCTGCTTGCCGCCGACGCCGGCCCCGCCCCCTACCGCACGCTGAGCTTCGCCCCGGATCGATCCTCCTGCGCGGACTACTCGCTCAGCCTGCGGCACGAATTCCCGACAATTCATCACATCCTGTCCTTTGACGGCTATGACCCGCTGATCGAAAACCAGCCGGAGTGTCGGGCGGCCGTGCACCGGCTGATGGCCAGCCCGCTGGAGGCTGCCCGGGCCTACGGCATCCGCTGGTTGATTGTCCATCACTCGATCAGCGATACCCGGCCCTTCAAGTTCCGCACCGTGATGCAACCGCTCCTGGGCGCCGCCCATCAGGTCATGGGGGACAGCCATTTCCAGATATGGGAGCTTCCCGGCGCCATGCCGATGGCCTGCTGGGCGAGGCAGCCCCACCAGCCCCTGCCCATTCGTTTCAGCGGGGCCGGCGCCGATGTGGATCTGCCCCGGGGCGTCGGCGGCGAGTTGATCGTCAACGTGCTGGCCTGGCCCCACTGGTCCGCCTGGGCCGATGGCCGGCGGGTGCCGACGGGCGAGGACGACTACGGCCGCCTGCGGGTTTCCGTGCCGGCAGGCGTCAAGACCGTCGCCGTGCGCTATGGGACGCAGTGGATGCCGGGGTTGCTGGCCGGCGCTGCTCTGTTGGCTGCAGCGGCTGGACTGATGGTCCTGGCATCCGCCTTGGACCACCGCTCACCCGCCCCGACCGTCCCCAGAGTTGCCCATTTCGACCTCAAGGATTGAAGATGCCCCCCCGGCAGGGCGCTTGAACCCAGCCTCGGGTGCCAGCCTGCGGATATTCACACTTTCCTGCACCTTTTGCCCGGTGACAAGGGCCGCGGCCTTGAACTGAGCCAGAGTAGTGGACTACTATTACACACTTGCTCTTGAGTCTCAGTCTCAACTACTCTTGAGCACGACTTTTGCGGGAGGTTCCTATGACCACCACGGACACCATCCAAGATCTGGTGCCGGACAAATACAAGTACGGCTTTGTCACCGCCATCGATGCCGATACCGCCCCGCCCGGCCTCAACGAGGCCACCATCCACTTGATCAGTGACCGCAAGCAGGAACCCGATTGGTTGCGCCAATGGCGGCTCAAGGCCCTGAAACACTGGCTGACCATGAAGCCGCCGCACTGGGCCTTCTTGCGCTACCCCGAAATCGACTACCAGGCCATCAGCTACTACTCAGCCCCCAAGCCCGCCCGCAAGGACGGGCCCCAAAGCCTGGATGAGATCGACCCCCAGATCCGCCAGACCTATGAGAAACTGGGCATTCCCCTGGAAGAGCAGAAGGCCCTGGCCGGCGTGGCCGTAGATGCGGTGTTTGACAGCGTTTCGGTGGCCACGACCTTCAAGAAGAAACTCGCCGAACTGGGCATCATCTTTTGTCCGATTTCGGAAGCGGTGCGCGACCATCCGGACCTGGTGCGGCAGTACCTGGGCTCGGTGGTGCCCTACACGGACAACTTCTACGCCACGCTGAACTCGGCCGTGTTCAGTGATGGTTCCTTCGCTTACATCCCCAAGGGCGTGCGCTGCCCGATGGAGCTTTCCACCTACTTCCGCATCAACGCCCAGCGCACCGGGCAGTTCGAACGCACGCTGATCGTGGCCGATGAGGGGGCTTACGTTTCCTACCTGGAGGGCTGCACGGCGCCCATGCGCGATGAGAACCAGTTGCACGCGGCCGTGGTGGAACTGGTGGCGCTCAAGGACGCCACGATCAAATACTCCACCATCCAGAACTGGTATCCGGGTGATGCCCAGGGCAAAGGCGGCATCTACAACTTCGTCACCAAGCGCGGGGCCTGCCGCGGCGCGCGGGCCCACATCAGTTGGACACAGGTGGAGACAGGCTCGGCCATCACCTGGAAGTACCCCTCGTGCATCCTCCAGGGCGATGACAGCGTGGGCGAGTTCTACTCGGTGGCCATGACCAATCACCACCAGCAGGCCGACACAGGCACCAAGATGATCCACATCGGCCAGCGCACGCGCTCCACCATCGTGAGCAAAGGTATTTCCGGGGGGCACGGGCAGAACTCCTACCGCGGTCTGGTGAAGATTCTTCCGGGAGCCCGGCACAGCCGCAATTACACCCAGTGCGACTCGCTGCTCCTGGGAGACCAGTGCGGAGCCCATACCTTCCCCTACATCGAAGTCCGCAATTCCTCCTCGCGGGCCGAGCACGAGGCTTCCACCTCCAAGATCGCGGAGGACCAGCTTTTCTACTGCCACCAGCGCGGGCTGGATGAGGAGAACGCGGTGGCGCTGATCGTCAACGGCTTCTGCCGCGAGGTGTTCAAGGAACTGCCCATGGAGTTCGCCGTCGAGGCCAACAAGCTGCTGGCGATCAGCCTGGAAGGCAGTGTGGGATAGGAAGCCATCACGCGACAACCGCCAAGCCATATGGAAAGAAGAGGAAGGCAAGAGAGGAATCCGAACCATGGGTGAACCATTACTGCAAATCGAGGACCTGCACGCGGGGATTCCCGGGCGGGAGATTCTGCGCGGGGTGAACCTGACGCTTCCGGCCGGGCAGGTGCATGCCCTGATGGGGCCCAACGGCTCGGGCAAGAGCACCCTGGCCCAGGTGCTGGCCGGGCGCGAGGACTACACCATCACGCAGGGACGCATCCTGTTTGCCGGCCAGGACCTGGCCGCCCTGAAACCGCACGAGCGGGCCGCGGCGGGTCTGTTTCTGGCCTTCCAATACCCCGTGGAGATTCCGGGGGTGACAGGCATGCAGTTTTTGCGGGCAGCCGTCAACGCGGTGCGCAAGCAGCGGGGCGAGCCGGAACTGGACCCGGTGGCCATGCTCAAGCGGCTGCGCGAGGCGGCCAAACTGGTGGACTGCAACCCCGACACGCTCAAACGCCCGGTCAACGAAGGCTTCTCCGGGGGCGAGAAGAAGCGCAACGAGGTGTTTCAACTGGCCGCCCTGGCCCCGCGCCTGGCGGTGCTGGATGAGACCGATTCCGGGCTGGACATCGATGCCCTGCAGGTGGTGGCCAAGGGGGTCAACGCCCTGCGCCGGCCGGACCGGGCCTTCCTGGTCATCACCCACTACCAGCGGCTGCTCAACTACATCGTGCCGGATGTCGTGCACGTGCTGGTGGAGGGGCGGATCGTGAAATCCGGGGATCGAACCCTGGCCCTGGATCTGGAGCGTGAGGGCTACGCCGCCGTGGAAGAAAAGGCGGCGGTGTAGCTGCGGATCGAGCCCTTGCCTGACGGAAAGAACCCATGGTGGCCGTAGCCGAACAACCTGACCTTTACGACCGGGACCTGCAGCGTCTGCAGCGGCACAACGCGCCGGACTGGCTGTGTGACTGGCGCCAGCGCCAGATGCAACGCTTCCGCACCCTGGGCTGGCCCACGATGAAGGATGAACCGTGGCGCTTTACCAGCCTCAAACCCGTCATGGACACGCCCTACACCTGCGTGGGACCGGGCGAGGCTCATGCCGCCGCCATTACCCCGCAGGCCCTTGAGGCGTGGAAACTGCATCAGGAGGGCGAGCGGATTCTGGTCTTCGTCGATGGTCACTACCGGGCCGATCTGTCGAGCCCGCCCGCCGACCTGCCCCAGGGCGTTACCAGCCTGGCCCAGGCCCTCCGAGACACCCCGGAAGACGTGCAGGCCGTGTTGCGGCGGGCTAACACCGTCGCGATGGATGCCCTGGCGGCACTCAATGGGGCGTTCTTGCTCGATGGCGCCTGCCTCCAGCCCGCCCGGACCGACACGCCGCCGCTGCTGCACCTTCTGTACTTGGCCACCAGCGCTGCGCCGCCGCGGGTCAGCCACTTTCAGAACCTGATCGTGGTGCCCGAGGGTGGCCAGATCACCGTGGTCGAGCACGATGTATCGCTGGGTGCCGGCCGGCACTGGTGCAATGGGATCACGCACCTCCTGGCGGGCCCCAACTCCCACGCCCGCTACTACCTGCTCGAAGAGAGCAACCCGCAGGCCGTCAACACGCGGCTGATCCATGCCCACCTGGATCGCGACAGCCGGGTGGAATTGCATCCGGCGCTCCTGGGCGGCGGGCTGGTGCGCAACAACATTCACGGTGTTCTGGATGGCGAGGGCTCCCACCTGCTGGTCAACGGCCTGTTCGTCGGGCGCGGCCAGCAGCACCTGGACAACCACATGCGCATCGTGCACGCCCGGCCGCGCGGTGAGAGCCACCAGTTCTACCAGGGCGTGCTGGGGGAAGAGGCCCAGGGCGTTTTTGCCGGCCGGATCGTGGTGCAGCCGGGGGCCCAGCAGACCGATGCCAAGCAGACCAACCGCAATCTCCTGTTGTCGGATGAGGCCCGGATGAACACCCAGCCCCAACTGGAGATTCACGCCGACGATGTGAAATGCACGCACGGGGCCACCGTGGGCCGGCTGGACCAGGAGGCGGTTTACTACCTGCAGACGCGGGGCCTCCCGCTGGAGCTGGCCCAGGCGCTGATGACCTATGCCTTCGCCGCGCAGGGGTTGAACCGCATGAACATCGCCGCCGTGCGCCGGCACCTGATGCGGCAACTGAGCGCCAAGCTGCCCCACGGGCGGGAACTGGCCCAGATGATCGAGGAACCCGTGTAGGTTCGGCCCCGGCCGAACCATCTGAGCCATCGCAAGCTCCGCGTGATCAGTTAAAGAATGAACTCCGAAGAGCAAGATGTTCGGCCAGGGCCGAACCTACAAGAAAGGAAGGTGATTTATGACTGAGAAATACGCCCATCCCGAAATGCTGGTATCCACGCAATGGGTTGAAGAACACCGCGGCCGAGGCGACAACTTGCGGATCGTGGAATCCAACGAAGACCTCCTGCTGTACGACACAGGCCACATTCCCGAGGCGGTGCACATCGACTGGATCAACGACCTGAACGACCCCATCGTGCGTGACTACATCAATGCCCAGCGCTTCGCCCAACTCTGCGGCCGGCACGGCATCGACCGGGACACGACGGTGGTGTTCTACGGTGACAAGAGCAACTGGTGGGCGTGCTATGCCTTCTGGGTGTTCAAGCTGTACGGCCACCCGAACTGCCGCATCATGAACGGCGGACGAAAGAAATGGACGCTGGAAAG
>JAJXSS010000279.1 GCA_021784455.1 Planctomycetota bacterium | reverse complement strand
TGATCAGTTCACGTTGCTGAATCCCGCCTATGACCAGATCAACAACAGCACGGGAACCGGTTCGGACGTTACTACGGCCGTCAACGGTGACCGGCCGGAACAGTTTGTTGCCGGGACCATTAATATCAACACATGTCCCGCCTTCCTGGCTGCGCTGGCGGCCCCCATGCCCAGCGCCGCCACGTCCGGTGCGGCCCAGGATTCATTGGACGACATTTATACCCTGATGCAGGCCATCGATGCCTACCGCGACAACCCCAGCCTTCGCGTCAGCACCTACAAATGCCCCCCCGGCACCAACACGATCCGCCCGGGAATTGAGAGCATCGGCGAGTTGATGTTCGTCAATCCCAGTTTGTTCGCTACGGGTACCCCGAACGCTGCGGACATGCAGGAATACGGGACGACGGCCACTACAGCGGCCTCCTATGTGGGCAGTCCCTATGACCTGTACCCGATGCCTGAAGAGGTGTCCGGCTCGGTCATCCGCCCGCAGCAACAGGTCCTTAGCCAGCAGCGGATGGCACGCTTCCAGTTCTTGCCCCAGGTCTTCACCACGCGCAGCGATGTATTCACCGCCTACGTGGTAGTGTACGGCTATGACAACGCCAGCCTGAGCGGTCAGCCGACGGAATCGGCCCGGTTCATCGCGGTGTTCGACCGTTCGACAATGCTGAAGGCGGGTGATCTGCCGACGGTTCTGGGATATTACCGGCTGAATTGAGGAAGAGAGCCACGGAGCGATCGGGCGGCAAGCGCCCGGGGATTGAAGGGTTCGGAGGATCGGGCCGGCGGATGGGAGCGGGGACGGTTCGCGGCCGGTGGGCCGGGTATTCTGCGGTGGTACCAAGGACAGGATGCTCGGCCAGGGCCGAACCTACAGGGCCCGGGTGATCTCCTCGACCAGCACCTTGGCCTGAGCGGGGTCGAGCTTGCCGGCCGGCCAGCGGTAGCACCGGTGGTTGAGCCGGCTGGCACAGCGCGAGTTGGCCGGGGGGAAGGACGCCTGTACAATTCTGCGCTGGGAGCTTCCCATGCTGACGAAGTACCTCCAGGCTGCCATGCACCGGGCCCAGTACGAGATCCTGGAAGATGACCGCACCTTCTATGGGCAGGTCCCCGGTTTTCAGGGGGTCTGGGCCAACGCTCCAACCCTGGAGGCCTGCCGCGAAGAGCTCGAACAGGCCCTGGAAGATTGGCTGCTCTTCAGCATTTCGCGCCACCTGCCCCTGCCGGTGATTGACGGCCTGGATCTGGCCATCAAGGAAGTCGCCTGATGCCGGCCCTGCGCCCCACCAGTCACCGCGATCTGGTAGCCGCGCTGCGCCGGCTCGGGTTCGAAGGGCCGTTCGCCGGCGGCAAGCACCTGTTCATGCTGCGCGGCACAGCGCGCATCATCATTCCCAATCCTCACGCAGGCGACATCGGCATCAGCCTGCTTCGGCGCATCCTGCAACAGGCTGGCATCGATCGGCACACCTGGGAACAGGCGTGAACTTCCGCCATCCAGCCCCCTCCCCCCCCAATTAACCGATTAACCGGCGCAAGCCCTCACAAGGCTCGCGTGATCTCCTCGACCAGCACCTTGGCCTGAGCGGGGTCGAGCTTGCCGGCCGGCCAGCGGTAGCCCAGGTTATCGCCGGCGGTACGAGGGATGATGTGGAAGTGCAGGTGGTCCACGGCTTGGCCGGCGATCTTGCCGTTGTTCTGGAGGATGTTCCAGCCCTTGCAGCCGGTGGCGGCGACCACGGCCCGGGACAGCCCCGGCAACAGCCGCGTGCAGGCAGTGACCGCTTCCGGGGGCATCTGGTCGATCGTCACGTAATGGCCCTTGGGAATGATCAGGCAGTGGCCGTGGGACAGGGGGCCGATGTCCAGGAAAGCCAGGACGGTTTCATCCTCGTACAGCTTGTGGCACGGGATCTGGCCGGTGCCGATCTTGCAGAAAATGCAGGTAGGGTCGGACGGAGCATCAGGCATGGGGAGATCCTTGGGTAAGAGCGGGTCAGGCATCAAGCCATCGAGCCATCAAGCCATCAAGGGAAGAAGGATCGAGTCAGCCAGCCATAACGCGATTGGGCTGTCCGGGGCATGCGAAGGCAAGTCATTCGGTTTCGGGCCTTTCGTGCAAGGAGCGGATCAGACCGTTGAGAACGCGTTCAGCCTCGGCGGCTTGGGCGTGGATCGCGTGGTTGGCCGGGAGAAAGCCGAGATCCGCGGCAATGCTGAATTGCGTCTGCAATTCGTACATGGAACCTCGAGCCGTCTTAAGGAACCGCACGTAGTCCACCCGGGAGTGGCGGCCGCAGCCTTCGGCAATGTTGCTCGGGACGCTCACGGCCGCCCGGCGCATCTGCTGCGATAATCCGTACTGCTCATCGCGGGGAAACGCTTGCGTCAATTTGTAGGTGGCCAGCACCAACGCATAAGCCTTTTGCCAAGCCACTAAATCCCGAAATGACCGGATGGTACCCATTTCTGGTCTTCCCTTGTTGGCTCGATGGCTTGTTGGCTCGATGGCTTGATCGCCATCTTCACAGCGTTCCTTTGGTACTGGGCACATCGGTGCCGGTGATGGCCACGGCCTGCTTCAGGGCCAGGCCCAGGGCGTTGAAGATGGCCTCGGCGATGTGGTGGTAGTTGTGGCCGTGGGGCACTTCGACGTGCAGGTTGCACTTGGCGTTCAGGGCCAAGGCGCGGAGGAATTCTTCGACCAGTTGGGTGTCGAAGGTGCCGATCTTGCCCCCGGAACAAGTGCCTCCGGCCGGCGGGCCCTTGGGTTGGGGAGCTAATGGGACCGGGGTCGCGGGAGGTGCATCGGAACTGCGGAAGGCCGGGCTGTTGACAGCGAAGACCAGGGCGAATCGGCCGGAAAGGTCGATGCTCACGCGGGCCAGGGCATCATCCATGGGCACAGAGGCAAAGCCGTAGCGGTTGATGCCCTTCTTGTCGCCCAGGGCCTGATCCAGGGCCTGGCCCAGGACGATGCCGACATCCTCGACGGTGTGGTGGTCGTCAATGTGGGTATCGCCGGTGGCCTGGATGCTCAGGCCCAGCCGGCCGTGGCGGGCCACGTGATCCAGCATGTGATCGAGGAAGCCGACACCGGTCTTATTGGTGTACGAGCCGCCAGCGAGGTCCAGGCACAGCTTGATGTCGGTTTCTTTGGTTTTGCGGGTGATTTGGGCGGAGCGTGCGGGCATAAGAGAATCCTGAGTTGAACCGCCAAGGACCCCAAGGGCACCCAGTTGAGAGGTAAGAGTGAGGGAGAATCAGATCAGGCAGCCGGATCTAAGTCCTGGTTTTACCTGAACTCGGTGCTCTTGGTGTCCTTGGTGGTTCGATGGTTTGAAGCGGGCCGGGGTAAGGTGTTCGGGCAAGCCCGAACCTACAGGAGGCGGTCCAGTTCGTTCAGCAGGCGGCGGTTCTGGGCCGGGGTGCCGATGGTGATGCGCAGCTTGTCGCGCAGGCGATCCTGATCAAAGTATCGCACAAATATGTTGTGCTGCTTGAGGGATTTATAGATATCCGAGGCGCTGGGCCCGGTTTGGGGCGGTTGAGCCAGGATGAAGTTGGAGCCGCTGGGGGGCACGGTGAAGCCGCGGGCGGTGAGCTGGCGGAGGAGGCGGGTGCGCTCGGCACGGACGCGGCGCCAGGTGGTGGCGGCGGCCGGGCGGGCCTGGAGGGCGGCCGTGGCGGCGGTCTGAGCCAGGATGTCGGTGGGGTAGCTGTCCTTGGCCTTGTTCAGGGCGGTGATGAGGTCAGGGTGGCCCAGGCCATAACCGAAGCGCAGGCCGGCCAGGGAGTAGCCTTTGCTCAAAGTGCGCAGGATCAGGACGTTATCGAGACCCGAGCCAGAGCGCACCAGGGGCAGAGCATCGGTATCGGCGAAGTTCACGTAGGCTTCATCAATCAAAAGGACGCAGCCCCCCTGCTTCAGGCGTCGGGCCAGGCGGCGCAGGGCGGCCAGGGGTTCGACGTGGCCCGAGGGGGCGTGGGGGTTGACGATCATGGCGAGGCGACAGCCGGCGGCCAGGGCCTGATCGGCGAAATCCTGGGGGAGCGACCAGTCGTTGCGCAGGGGGATGCGCAGGATGGGGGTTTCCTGGATGGCGGCCAGGACGGGGTAGAGGGAGTAGCTGGGTTCGGCGACGGCCAGGCCGGGGATCGGCCGGCGCCGGCGTTGGGATGCGGGAGGGCAGAAAACCGTCACCACCAGGCGCAGGAGTTCATCGCCTCCGTTGGTGGCGATGATCTGGTCTGGTGAGATGCGGTGGGCCCGGGCGGCGGCGGCGCGGAAAGCATCGGCATCGGGCGGGGGATAGCGGCGCAGCAGGTCGGCGCTGACTTGGCGGATGGCCCGGAGCACGGCCGGGGCGGGGGGATAGGGGTTTTCGTTGGTGTTGAGCTTGATGAAGCCGCCGCGGCGGGGTTGTTCGCCGGGGACGTAGGCGGCAAGGCGATGGATGTTGGCGCGTTCGTAAGCGGTCATAGGGGGCGTATCTTCGCAGTGGGGATCGGAGGCGGCAAGTGGGCAAGGTTGGCGGAGTCGACGGTTGCAGGTGGGTAGGTTCGGCCCTGGCCGAACATCTTCTTCACATGTGCGAGCCTGGCCGAAGGCTTGGGGCGTGCGACGGAAGAGACGAAGATGTTCGGCCGGGGCCGAATCTACCGGCCAGCCACCGATTCGGCGGTTTCGGCGGCGTGGTAGCTGGAACGCACCAGCGGGCCGGATTCGACGTGGTGGAAGCCCAGTTCCTCGCCGACCTCTTTGAAGCGGGCGAATTCCTGCGGCGTCACCCAGCGGTGGATGGGCAGGTGGTCGCGCGTGGGCTGAAGGTACTGGCCGATGGTCAGGATGTCGCAGGCGCCGCGGTCGGTGCGAGTGCCGGCGATGACATCGCGCATGAGGTCGAAGACCTGGTCGTTGGATTCGCCGATACCGACCATGATGCCGGTCTTGGTGGAAAAGCCCTGGGCCTTGGCGCGGCGGAGGAGTTCGATGGAACGGTCGTAGCGGGCCTGGGGGCGCACGGCCGGATAGAGCTGGCGCACGGTTTCGAGGTTGTGGTTGAGGATGTCCGGCCGGGCATCAAGGACGAGCTCAAGGGCCTGCCAGTCGCCGCAGAAGTCGGGGATGAGGACTTCGATGCTGGTGCCGGGGCTGGCGGCCCGGATGGCCCGGATGGTCTGGGCCCAGATGCCGGCGCCGCCATCAGGAAGTTCATCCCGATTGACGGAGGTGATGACGATGTGGCGAAGCTGCATGATGGCCGCGGCCTCGCCGACGCGGCGGGGCTCATCGGTGTCGAGGAGAGGCGGGCGGCCGGTGGCGATGTGGCAGAAGCCGCAGGAGCGGGTGCAGACATCGCCCAGGATCATGATGGTGGCGGTGCCGTGGGCCCAGCATTCGCCCATGTTGGGGCACAGGGCGGACTCACAGACGGTGTGCAGGTGGTGGCCGTCAATCAGGCCGCGGAGGCGCTGGTAGCCCGGCCCGCCGGGGAGCTTGGCCCGCAGCCAGGCGGGCTTGCGTTTGGGCACGGCGGCCTGGAGCTGGTTGCCCAGAATGCGGTCGCTGAGGGAGAGACGATCCATGGCGATATTGTAGGTTCGGCCGGGGCGGAACGCCCGGCCTGCAATCCACCGGTGCGACCGCAATCGGGCACGGCGGTGGCAAGCGCAGACCCCAAACGTTCAAGCAGGACCTAACCCATGCAATACTTGGGCGGGTCCAACGGTGCGAAGAAAGTTCGGCCGGGGCCCAAACTATGCCTTGGACACTTCGATGAAGCGGCTGACGCTGTTCAAGTCCTTGAGCACATCCAGCGTGGCAGTGAGGGTGCCGGTAACACCGGGCTCGGGCTTGACGGGGGCCTTGGCGGGCACGAAGCGGTTCCAGGGCCGGCCTCCGCGGGGCTTGGTGGAGAAGTGGCGGTCACGGGAGGCCTCGAGCCGGCGGTCTTCGGCGCGGACCGTGGGGTCCTTGCGCAGGACGCGCAGGAGCGTTTTGGCGGCGGCTTGGCTGGTGGGCCGCTTGATGATCTTGACAGTCACTTGGGTACCGGGGGCGATATCAATGCTCATGGCGTCACTCGCAAGGACCGGCCCGGGGTGTAGAACGTAACAGGGCCGAGTCCCTTATTGTGCCGTAACTGCGGCCGAAGGTCAAACGCTGCGGCAACGCTTCGGGCAAACGGGGTGTGTCACACTCCTCGCGGGGTGTTTCACGAGACTTATGAAAACGAGGCCAATTCAGGGGTAAGATCTGAAGAAGCTGGAGCTTGCACGATTCCAAGGGTCCCGGCATGCTGGTTGGATGGCCTCATTTTTCCGACCGGT
>JAJXSS010000278.1 GCA_021784455.1 Planctomycetota bacterium | reverse complement strand
GCCCCCATATTGGCATTGATCTTGGTGCGGCTGGCCCGGCCGATGGCCATGGGATCAAGCTGGTGCGACAGGTGGACCGTGTTGGCCGGGATCACCATGCGCCCCGCCGCTACTTCCGCCCGCACCTGCTCGGGCGTCAGATGCCCCTCGCGCTGGGCCACCCGCTCCATCTGCGGCGTGATGGTGCCCAGCCGCGCGAATTCCAGTTGCGTCACCGGCTGAAAACCGGCCGGGGCCCGCCAGTGGCGGGGGTTGGTGTACGGATCGAATGGCCAGTCGGCCGCGCGCACCGAGCGATCCTGCGGCCCCACGTACGTCCAGCCATCGGGCATGAAGTCCCAGGCCGTCTGGGCCGACGGCGCGGGCATGCCCGGGGTGTCCGGCGAGGCAAACGTCAGGCTGCCCGAGGCATCCGGGGCCAGGTGCCCCGCCCGGGCGAAACTGCCGGGAGTGGTGCCTTGCCGCGTCGAGGAGGGATTGCCCCCCACGGGCGGCAGCGTGTAATTGGCGTAACGGTCGGCCGATGCGGCGGATGGGGTGGGGGGGGTCGGGGTGCGGGTCGGGTCTGGGGTTCCAGGGGGGGGGGGTGGGGGGGGATGGCGGATGGTGGATATCGGATGCCGCCGGCTCCTCCGCGGGGCCCCAGCACCCATCCTCCACCGGATCGCGATCCCAGCCCACGTTAGTATCCGGTGGCCAAAGCGGGAATTGAGGTGGCAAGCATGCCCATCCGAAGGGACCTAACGCCGGCCAAGCTCGCTTCCCTACGCCGGTGCGAACCGGATCAGGTTCCAGGGTTTCATCTCAGCCCCCAATCGCGTCGGCGCGGGATCGGATGGTCCGAATCCCGGGCCGGCTCGGCCGGGGCACCCCTAGCGACCGCTGCATCCTATGGGCCAGCGGCGCAACGGGCAAGAACGATGCCCCGCCGGGTGTTGGACCGAAGGAGATTTGTCACCCCTTAGCCGAAGTAGAAGTGTCGCCTTGTCCGCATGGCGGGTGTCGCCGCGGGCCCGCGGATTGTGCTACCCTTAGGCACCGCTCACGGAGGCCCTTATTCATGGCCAGCACCACCGATGTATTCACCCCCGGCCAGAGGGTCCGGGTCACCCAGCAGATCGCCCAGCGTCAGCGCGTCTGGACCAACACCATCGAAGGACAGGTGGTGCGCTTTGAACAAGAACGCACCGGCTCCTGGTATGCCCACGCCAAGAATGACCGCTTGTGGCTGGATCGTCTGACGCTCACGACGGCGGATGGCGAGATCGTCGTGATCAATCTCGATCCCTATACCCACGTGGAGGTGCTCGCCGCCCCGCCCGTGCCAGCGCCCTAGCCCGCGGGGCCTCCCGGGGCGCCGGCCATCGTGCGGCCGCAGAACTAGGACTCCGGTCTATGCCGTTCGTTCCCCCGCCCCTGGGCGTCACCGCCGTCATGCTCCCGGAACTGGACCTGGCCGAGCAACTGGCCCTGGCCCGCGAACTGGGCCTGCGCTACTACAGCCTGCGCCCGCGGATCATCGCCCCCGGCGATCGCGCCCAGCCCTACAGCAACTGGGGCAATCACAAGTTCGACCTGACGCCCCAGCGTCTGGTGCACGAGGCCGCCAGCCTGCGCCGGCAGATCCTGGAGGCTGGCCTGGAACCGTTCGGCACCGTGCCGGCGGCTCACCTCGGTCAGTCCCCGGACGAACTGCGGCTGCAATTGGAGGGCGCCGCCGCCATCGGCGCCGGCCGCGTGCGCATCAACCCCCCACCGTACCCCGCCGAGCCGTTCGACTACGTGCGGTTTCTCGATCAAGTCCTGGCGGGCTACGCCCAGGTTCTTTCCCTGGCCCGGCCGCTGGGCGTCAAACTGGTCATGGAGACGCATGCCGGCAGCCTCGCGGCCGGACCGGGTCTGGCCTACAACATCGTGCGCCACTTTGACCCGCGCCAACTTGGCGTCATCTTCGATCTGGCCAACTTCGCCCGCGAGGGCGTCCTGGTGCCGCACCTGGCCGTCAGCGTCCTGGCCCCGTGGATCGATCATTGCCACCTGGGGGCCTCGCGGCGCGTCAGTGGGGGGGTGGACGCGGCCGGCTTCCGCCGCGTCGAACTGCAGTTCTGCGGCCTGAAGGAAGGCGACCTGTACCTGCCGCCCTGGTTCGCGGCCCTGCATCAAGCCGCGCCCCAGGCCCCCCTCATCCTTGAAGACTACACGCCCGGCATGAGCGGCTCCGAACGTCTGCGCCGGGCGGTGGGGGATCTAAAACAGGCGTGGGCCGCCCTTTGACCGGGGCCAGTCACTCGCGGCGGCGGGCGGGCGCACGGCCCCAGCCTTTGGTTTATGATCCTGAAACGGTGCCGCCCCAGCCATCGCGGCCGCCTGCGGAAAGGGACCAGTCATGCGTATCGGCTGTTGCGGCGATCTGAAGGCGGCCCAGGCCGTCAAGGACGCGGGTTTCGAGTTCCTGGAAGTGGGGGTCCAGGGGGTTCTCAAGGGGCAGCTTTCCGACGCCGAATGGGCCCAAACCGCCCCCGACCCGGCCAGATTCCCCTTGCCGGTCGAGGCCGCCAACGGTCTGGTGCCCGGCACCCTGCCCATCGTCGGCCCGCACCGCGATTTCGCCGCCCTCACCTGCTACATGGCCAATGTGGCTCGGCGGGCCCAGCGCCTGGGCTTGCAGCGGCTCGTGTTCGGCTCCGGCGCGGCCCGGCGCCGGCCCGAGGGGGTGGACCCCGCTCAGGCCCTGCACGAGATCACGGAATTTACCCGCATGGCCGGCGAGGCCTGCGCCCGTCACGAGGTGGTGCTGGTTATCGAGCACCTGCATGCCCAGGAGACCAACACCCTCAACAAACTCTCCCAGACCCGGGCCCTGGCCGATGCGGTTAACCTGCCTTCGGTGGCCGTGCTGGTGGACAGCTACCATTACGTCCTGGAAAAAGAGACCGATGCGGCCATCCTGAACCTGGGCCCGCGCTTGCAGCACGTGCACATCGCCGAGCCCGGCGGCCGGGTTAATCCCGGAGCGCACGGCCCGTTCCAACCGGGGGCCGGGGCGGGCAAGGCCTTTGACTTCGTGAGCTTCTTCTGCCTGTTGCGCAAGACCGGCTACGACCAGCGCATCAGCTTTGAGGGCTCCTGGGCCCGGCCCATCGACCAGGCCGGCCGGTCCACCGTGGCCTACATCCGTCAGGCCTGGGATGAGGCCGGCCGCTGCGAATGAACGGACCCGGCTCGTTAAGAAAAATCAGCGATCAGCAATCATCGATCAGAGATCCCCCCCATGCTCACCGACTGGCCGAAACTGCACGGCGACTTCTTCCGCCATCAAAAAGCCCTGGTCACCGGCGGGGCTGGGTTTATCGGTTCACATATCACCGAAGGCCTGCTGGACCTGGGCGCCACGGTCGTAGTGCTGGATGATCTGTCCGGCACGGGCGGGTCCTGGGAAAACGCGGAGGTCCTCGAGCCCAAGGCCGGCGGCCGGTTGACCCGGATCACGGGCAGCATTCTGGACAAGCCGCTCTTGGCCCGGATCGTGCCCGGCTGCCGCTATGTCTTTCATCAGGCGGCCCTGGGCTCCGTGCCGCGCAGCGTGGAACAGCCCGAACTGTATACCCATGTCAACGTGGTGGGCACCTTGAACGTGCTGGAGGCGGCCCGGGCCGCGGGCGTGGCCCGCGTCATGTTCGCGGCCAGCTCCAGTGCCTACGGAGACACCCCCACCCTGCCCAAGATCGAGACCATGCCCCCCAGCCCGCGCAGCCCCTACGCCGCCAACAAGGTCGCCTGCGAAGCCATGCTCTCGGGCTGGGCCGCCAGCTACGGCCTGGACACCGCGGCCCTGCGCTACTTCAACATCTTCGGCCCGCGGCAGAACGCCAACAGCGCCTATGCCGCCGTCATCGCCGCTTTCGCCAAGGCCATCGTGGCCGGCCAGGACCCCGTCATCTTCGGCGATGGGGAGCAATCGCGGGATTTCACCTTTGTGGACAACGTGGTCCAGGCCAACCTCCTGGCGGCCCGGTCAACTCGGCCCATCCAGGGACAAGTGATCAACATTGCCTGCGGCCAGCGCATCACCGTGAACGAACTGGCGGCGCAGATGGCCCGGATGATGGGCCGGCCCGACCTCAAGGCCCGCCATGAGCCCGAGCGGGCCGGGGATGTGAAGCATTCGCTGGCCGACCTGGCCCGGGCCCGGCAAGTGCTGGGCTATCAGCCGGTGGTGGGCTTCGAGCCGGGGCTGAACGCCACGGTTCAGTGGTATCACCAGGTTCTGACCGCTAGCATCTAACAGCGGAGAACTCCATCGCCCACCCCCTCTAGAATCCCAAGATGTCCCAGGCACCGCTGGATGATCTGACCATGGAAGGCTACGAGGCCCCGCGCGTCGTGCAGTTCAACGTCTTTCTGGACAACCGCGTGGGACGCCTGCTGGAACTGGTGGAACTGTTCGAAAAACAGTCGGTGTGCATCGCGGGGCTGTCCATCATGGACTCGGCCGACTATGCCGTCATCCGCCTGGTGTGCGGCAAATCCGGCGTTGCCCGCCGCCATCTGCACGATCATCATGTGCCCTTCTCCGAAGAAGAGGTGCTGGCCGTGGGCCTCAGCCACGGCCGGACCCTGGCCAGCCTGTGCCGGTCCCTCTTGCAGGCCGAGATCAACATGGATTATGCCTATCCCCTGCTGATCCAGCCGTCGGGCGTGGCCGCGGTGATCGTCCACACCGATGAGCCCGACCTGACGGCCCAGGTGCTCAAACGCAGCCAGTTCCTGCTCCTGGGCGAAGCGGACCTGTGCCAGCCCGGCCGGTCGCCTGGCAGCAGCGGGGAGCCCAGCATCTGACCGGCCGCCCGGAAAAAAAGAAGCCCGCGCCAAACGACGCGGGCTTCCTGATTCGGCCGGTTCGGGCTGGCCGGAACATTTTTTGCGGCCCCTCTCCAGGAGGCCGCCGCCGAGGCGGCGCCTCTCTGGCCACACCGCCAATCCTCAGCCGCGCTTCACCTCGCGCTTGGACTGCCAGATGGCCCAGGCGATCAGCACCAGGCACACGCCCACCACCACCCAGCGCAGCGTCTGGTCGGGATTGGCCGCAAAGTGGGCGATGGGGCTGAGGTTGAAGCCCTGCTTGCTGGCCTCGGCCACCACTTCCGGAGCCTTGGCGGCGGCATTGATGCCGGCCACCGTCTCCTTGTCAAAGGGCAGCATCGTGGCCACGCCCAGCACCGCCACCATGTTCATCACCTTCAGAAGCGGGTTGATGGCCGGCCCGGCCGTGTCCTTCAGCGGATCGCCCACCGTGTCGCCGGTCACCGAAGCCTTGTGCTTTTCCGAGCCCTTGCCGGTGTTCTTGTCCAAGTCGCGCGGCTCGTCTTCGACCATCTTCTTGGCGTTGTCCCAGGCCCCGCCGGCGTTGCACATGAAGCTGGCCAGAAGCTGGCCCGCCACGATGGCCCCGCCCAAAAAGCCCGCCAACCCGATCGGGCCCAGGAAGAAGCCCACCAGGATCGGCGTGAACACGCCCAGCACGGCCGGGCCGATCAGTTCCTTCTGGGCGGCGCCGGTGCAGATGCTCACCACCCGCCCGTAATCCGGCTTCTTGGTGCCGGCCCAGATCTCCTTGTCGCGGAACTGCACCCGGCACTCGTTGACGATCAAAAAGGCCGCCCGGCCCACCGCCCGGATCAACATGCCGCTGAACAGGAACGGCACGGCCCCGCCGATGATCATGCCGATCAGCAGCTTGGGATTGGACACGGTCAGCATCCCCGCCACCTGCTTGAACAGGGAGATGGGGATGGCCTTTTCCTCGCCGCCGCCCCCGGAACCGATCACGGTGATGAAGCTGGCATACAGCGACACCGCCGCGATCACCGCCGAACCGATGGCCACGCCCTTGGTCACGGCCTTGGTGGTGTTGCCCACCGCATCCAGGTCGGCCAGGGTCTGGCGCGCTTCCTTGTACTTCTTCTCGTCGCCATCGAAACCGGGGTCGTCCTTGCTGAAGCCCATCTCCGCGATGCCGTTGGCGTTGTCGGCGATCGGGCCGAACACATCCATGGACACCGTGTTGCCCGTCAGGGTCAGCATGCCGATGCCGCACATGGCCACCCCGTAGGCGATGAAGATGGGGTTCACCTGGCTCATGCTCTCGGAGTAGATCAGCACCGAGGCGAAGATGGCCGCGCACAGCACCAGGGCCGTCCACACCGCCGACTCGTAACCCACGGCGAAGCCTTCAATGATCGTCGTGCCGTGGCCCGTCTCGCAGCTCCGCTTGATGCCCTTAACCGGGCTGTACTCGGTGCCGGTGAAGTATTCCGTCGTCCGGTTCAGCAGGATGCACAGGAT
>JAJXSS010000277.1 GCA_021784455.1 Planctomycetota bacterium | reverse complement strand
CACGCCCCCCGGTGGACCGCTTATCTTGCGCCCGCCTCCCGCCCTGACTCGCCCCTAGCCTTCCAGCCTCCCCGCCCGACTTACCATTCGTCAGCCCTGTTCCACTGACCCCCCCATTGCTCCGGCCGGGATAAGCTGTTAGAACATCGCACCGGGTTGCCGCGTACCATTGCGGTCAGCAACCCCTTATCCA
Organism: Planctomycetota bacterium; assembly: GCA_021784455.1. GTDB lineage: Bacteria > Planctomycetota > Phycisphaerae > Phycisphaerales > Phycisphaeraceae > JAJXSS01. The sequence continues at coordinate 6,164 of JAJXSS010000277.1, read as the reverse complement.
TGGAGTCCAAGCCTATGAGACGTACTTCCCGTATTCTGGTCGTGGCCCTGGCCGGCGCCGTGCTGCTGGCTGCTGCCTTCGCCGTTGGCGTCGCGGCCGGCCCCGGCAAGCCGCATCCGACCACCACGGCCATCATCGACCTGCAGAAGGTGGTGGCCAACCTCGAGGAGCGGCGGCAGATGGAGGCCGACTTCCGCACCCGCGCCGAGCGTCTGGACAGCCAGGCCCAGGACAAGAAGAAGGTGATCGACGATCTCCAGCGCGATCTGAAGGATCTGGCCGTCGAGGGCACCGCCAGCTTCAAGCAGAAGCAGGATGAACTGACCAAGAAACTGATCGAGTACCAGGTGTGGCACCAGATCGAGAGCCAGAAGCTGGCCGGAGACCGCAACATCCAGTCGGAAAAGCTGTACAAGGACATCGTGGATGCCGCCGGCCAACTGGCTAAGGAAAATGGCTACGACTTGATTCTGGTCAAGCAGGTGAACCTGAATCTGCCCACCGGCCAGGCGGCTCAGCCCAACATCACGCTGCCCATCCGCAGCGTCGTGTGGGCGGCCAATGATCTGGATGTGACCGACCAGCTCATCCAGATGATGAACAACCAGTACAAGAACATGGTGGGCAACACCGCCCCGGCTCCGGCGCCCGCGCCCAAGTAAGCCGGGGCTCGTCCGGCCGCTGTCTCCGCTTGCGTGCCTCTGCCCCCCTTGGCGTTTCCAGACGCCTCAGTCCGTGATCTCTTCGCTATGCCTACTTACACCACGCAGGAGATTGCGGCCCAAGTCCAGGGGGAACTGATCGGTCCGGCCGATCTGAGCATCCGGGGCGCCGAAACCCTGGAACTGGCCCAGCCGGGGCAGTTGACCTTCATCGGCGACATCAAGTACGCCCCCGCCTGGACCGCCTCCCGGGCCTCGGCCGCCCTGCTGGATCAATCCATCGCCCTGACCGATCCCGGCCCGGGGCGGGCCTTCATCCGCGTGGCCAACGCCGACCTGGCGATGGCCCTGGTGCTGGACCTCTTGGCCCCGCCGCGGGTGCGGCCGGCCGCCGGGGTGCATCCCAGCGCCGTGATCGATCCCACGGCCCAGATCGGCGCGGGCGTGGCCATCGGGGCCCACTGCTATGTGGGGGCCGGGGTGCGGATCGCGGACGAGACGATCCTGCATCCCAATGTCACCATTCTCGATGAATGCACGGTCGGGCCCCGGTGCGAGTTCTATCCGGGCGTGGTGCTGCGCGAACGCTGCACCATCGGGGCGCGGTGTATCTTTCACGCCGGCGCGGTCATCGGGGCCGATGGTTTTGGCTACCGCCCCGCCCCCGGCGGCCGCGGCCTGATCAAGATCACCCACATCGGTACGGTCACGATCGGCAATGATGTGGAGATCGGGGCCAACGCCTGCGTGGACCGGGGCAAGTTTTCGGCCACGGTCATCGGGGATGGTACCAAGCTGGACAACCTGGTGCAGATCGGGCACAACTGCCGCATCGGACGGGCCTGCGTGTTTTCCGGCCAGGTGGGTCTGGCCGGCAGCGTCACGGTGGGCGATGGCGTCATGATGGGGGGCAAGGTGGGGGTACGCGACCACCTCACCATCGGCAACCGCGTCAAGATTGCCGGCTATGCGGCCATCATGGAGGACATCCCGGACGGGCAGGTCTGGGCGGGCTACCCCGCCCAGGAGCGCCGGGGAGCGTTGCGGGAGCATTTGGCGGTGCGTAAACTGCCCGCTTTGATCGAGAAGGTGGAACACTGGCTGGCTTCCTCCGGCGGCCCGCCTCAGGACGGCGCCTCGGGCCCATCACGCTGATCGGCCGGGCGGCCGCCCCCCTTCTTCCCTGGATGCTTTCCGACGATGTCAGACACCGCTGCCAAGCAACGGACAATCGCCAAACCCGTGGAACTCTCGGGCCTGGGCCTGTTTTCGGGCATTCCGGTCCGGCTCTGTTTCCGCCCTGCCCCGCCGGACCACGGCGTCGTCTTTGTGCGGACCGATCTGGGCGGGGCCGCCATCCCCGCCCTGGTCAGCCACGTCGTCAAACGGCCCCGGCGCAGCGCGCTGAAGGCCGGCGAGGCCACCGTGGAAACCACCGAACACTGCCTCAGCGCCGTGGCCGGGCTGAACATCGATAACCTGATCGTCGAGATCAACGGCCCGGAACTGCCCGGCCTGGACGGATCGGCCCAGCCCTATGCCCAGGCCCTGCTCTCGGGTGAGCTGACCGAGCAGGCGGCGCCGCAGCGCGTGCTGGTGCTGGATGAGCCGATTTCCGTGCGCCACGACGATACTTATCTGGCGGCCATCCCCTGCGCCGATCCGGGCGTGGAAGTGCTGTACGAACTGGATTACAGCGGCCAGCCGGCCATCGGCCGGCAGGTGTACCTGTATAACGCCTGCAAGCAGGACTACCTGCGCGAGATCGCTCCGGCCCGCACGTTTGTGCTCCAGGAGGAGGCCCGGGCCCTGCAGGCCTTGGGGCTGGGCAAGCACCTCACGGCGCGGGACATCCTGGTGCTGGACCGCGACGGCCCGCTGGATGGCAACCTCTGGCGTTTTCCCGATGAATGTGTGCGGCACAAGATCCTCGATCTGCTGGGCGATCTGAAACTGCTGGGCGTGCCCGTGCAGGCGCGGCTGGTGGCGGTCAAGTCCGGCCACGCCCTGAACCAGGCTCTGGTCAAGGAACTGACCAAAAAGCTGCGCCGCCAGGCCCACAAGGCCCGCATGCTGGATCGCGGGGTAATGGATGTGCGCGAACTGGCCGGCATCCTGCCCCACCGCTATCCCATGCTGCTGGTGGACCGCGTGCTCGAACTGGACGCCGACCGCCGGGCCCTGGGGGTCAAGAACGTCACCATCAATGAACCGTTTTTCCTGGGCCACTTTCCCGGCACGCCGATCATGCCCGGCGTGCTGATCGTCGAGGCCATGGCCCAGCTTTCGGGCATGCTGGTGGGGCAGAGCGATGCCCACAAGGGCAAGCTGGCCGTGCTGCTCTCCCTGGACCGGGTCAAGTTGCGCCGCCCGGTGGTCCCCGGCGACCAGTTGGTGCTCGAGGCGGAATCGGCCCGCATCCGCAGCACGGTGGCCCACATGCGCTGCCGGGCCTATGTGGGCCAGGAAATCGTCGCCGAGGCCGAGATCAAGTTCATGATGGTTGATCCCCAACAAATCTAGGTAGAATCGATGATCCATGCTCTCTGAAAGATGATCGGTGCCACCATCCTCCGAGGGCCCCGGGCCGATCCGGAATCAGAGATCCCCGCTCAGAAATCACTCCATGCCCACTATCCATCCATCCGCCGTCATCGAGCCGGGAGCCACCATTGCTCCCGATGCCGTGATTGGTCCGTATTGCAGCGTGTCGGGTAAAGCCGTCATCGGCAGCGGCACCCGGCTGATCAGCCACGTGACGATTCTCAACCGCACCCGCCTGGGCGCGGGCAACGAGGTCTTTCCCCAGGCGGTGCTCGGGGCAATCCCGCAGGACCTCAAATACCACGGGGAAGACTCGCAGCTTGTGATCGGCAACCGCAACCAGATCCGCGAAGCCGTGACCATGCACATCGGGACGGAAAACGGCGGCGGGCTGACGCAGGTGGGCGATGACAACCTGATCATGGTGGCCTGCCACGTGGCCCACGACTGCCTGCTGGGCCATCGCATCATCATGGCCAACGGCGTGGGCCTGGCCGGACACGTGGTCGTGCAGGATCACGCGGTGATCGGCGGCATCGTGGGCGTGCACCACTTTGTCACCTTCGGCACCTACAGCTTTACCGGCGGCATGAGCCGGATCGTGCACGATGTGCCGCCCTACATGGTGTGTGAAGGCAATCCCGGCCAGGTGCGCGGGGTCAACGTGATCGGGCTGGAGCGCGCGGGCTTCGCTCCCGCCGCCATCCAGCACCTGAAGGAAGCGCACCGCCTGCTGTGGCGCGCCGCCGGCGATGCGCCCGCCAGTGTCATGCAGCGCCTGGAACAACTCGAAGCCTCCCATGGGGGCGAGGCGCACATTCAGGAACTCACCGTCTTCATGCGGCGCATGGCCCAGGGCATCTTCGGCCGCTGGCGCGAAGCCCAGCGGGCCGACGACCGCCGCACCGGCGCCGGGGCGATTTGACAGCGCCCACCCGGGCCCGCCAAGATGGCCGCATGAGCGAATCCGTGGTACTGGTTACCGGGGCCGCGGGCTTTATCGGCTCGCACCTGACGGACCGCCTGCTGGCCGAGGGTTGGCGGGTGATCGGGCTGGACAACTTCTGTGACTTCTACGACCCGGCCGTCAAAAGGCGGAATCTGGTCCAGGCCCGGGCCCAGCCCCGCTTCACGCTGGTCGAAGCCGACATCCGCGACCGGGCCCGCGTGCAGGAGGTGTTCCAGCAGCATCGCCCGCAGGCGGTGGTGCATCTGGCGGCCATGGCCGGTGTCCGACCAAGCATTGAGAACCCGGCCTATTACACCGCCGTCAATCTCGACGGCACGGTGAACCTGCTGGATGGCGCCGTGGCCGTCGGCACGCAACGCTTCGTTTTCGCCTCCAGTTCCAGCGTGTACGGCAACAACCAGAAGGTGCCTTTTGCCGAAGAGGACCGGGTGGACCACCCCATCAGCCCCTATGCAGCCACCAAGAAGGCCGGGGAACTCCTCTGCCACGCCTACTTCCACCTGCACAAACTGCCTCTGACCTGCCTGCGCTTCTTCACCGTCTTTGGGCCGCGCCAGCGGCCGGACCTGGCCATTGCCAAATTCCTGAACCTGGTCAGCCAGGGCCGGCCGATCCCCGTCTTTGGGGACGGCTCGACCAGCCGGGACTACACCTACATCGGCGACATCATCAGCGGCGTCATGGCCGCCCTGGAACGCTGCGGCCGCTTTGGCGGCGGATACCGCGTGTATAACCTGGGAGGCAATCACCCGGCCTCCCTGACGGATCTGATCGCCACCGTGGAGAAGGTGGTGGGGCGCCCGGCCGTGATCGACCGCAAGCCCATGCAGCCCGGCGATGTGGAGCGTACCTGGGCGGACCTGACGCGGGCACGCACGGAACTGGACTACGCGCCGCACACGAGCCTCCTGGAAGGCATCTCGCGGCAATGGCAGTGGCAGGCCGGGCCGGGCAAGGGGTGAGGTGGCGCCCGGGTGCGTCGGCGGCGGGGCGTCCGCCGTGGCATCGCCGCATCGCCTGGCCCCCCCCTTCACCTCGCTATCCGGTCACCTTCTCACTGGCCGACGAGCCGTGGGGGGCTTCCTTGACCGCGTTGCGATTCCAGGCGGGCACTTCCACCGTAATCGGGCCGTTGCCCAGGATGCGGCACTGGCAGGAAAGCCGGCTGTTGCGCTGCAAGGCCGGGGCTTCCTCGACCCGGTCCAGTTCGGCATCCTCCGGTTCGGACAGGTCATCTTCGCCGCTGTTGATGTACACGTGACAGGTCGAGCAGGCGCATACCCCGCCGCAGGCATGCTCGATCTCCAGGCCGGCATCCAGGGCAGCCCCCAGAATCGAATCGCCCCTGCGCGCCCGGATCACGATGTCACGCTCGCCCTTGCCGGTGATGGCCTGCGGATCCTGCAGGATAAACCGGATTTCCACGCTGGGAGCAGACTCAAAGGGTTCGGGACGTTTGACGCTCATGGCGATCCTCGGGGGGCAATTGTAGGCCCGTAGGGTCGGCCCGGGCCGAACCTGCCGCTCACCGCCCGTCCTCGTCCAGTGTCGTGGGGTCGGGACGATACAGCCGCGTATCCAGGGCCCAGACCTTCTCGGTGAAGTTGCCGCCCAGTTCCGCGCCCTTGACCGCCGAGCCGTCCGGATTGCGCGTGGCACTGATGACCATGTACATCTTGGCATCGACGTTGTCGAGCAGCGAAACGGCAATGGCTTCGGGGGTTGCAGGTACTTTCAGGGCCCCGAATTCCGCCTTGCCGTGGTGTGACAGGATAATGTGTTGCAGGACCATGAGGAGCGGCCTGGAGATGGGCCGGCCCGCCTTGGCGCATTCCTCGGCCTTCTGGGTCAACCACAGGACACCCTGGGCCACGTGGCCCACCAGATGTCCAGCATCGCTGTAGTTGAAACCCGCCTGCCAGGTCAGTTCCGAGCATTTGCCCAGATCGTGCAGAAACAGCCCCATGGTGACGATGTCGCGGTTGATC
>JAJXSS010000276.1 GCA_021784455.1 Planctomycetota bacterium | reverse complement strand
TGCATTGCAGCGGCAACGGTCACTCGTCGCATGGAGTTATGAACACTGTACACACGTCACCCGTGGTCCCCCCACCCGCCCGCGCCGGCTGGGCTGGTGGGTTCACGCTCATCGAACTATTGGTGGTCATCGCCATCATCGGCATCCTGGCCGGGATGCTCCTGCCCGCCTTGGCGAAGGCTAAGGCCAAGTCGCAGGGCATTCTGTGCATGAACAACGGCAACCAGCTCATCAAGGCCACCATCATGTACGCCCAGGACTACACCGACTGGCTCCCCCCCAACCCTGACGATGGCAACCAAACGCCCTACTGCAACTGGGTCGGGGGCGACGTCAGCGACCCGGGCGGCTCCGCCGAGTACAATCCAGACATTCTGCTCGACTCGACCCGCTGCCTGCTGGCCCCGTACACCGGCAAGACCGTCGGGATTTACAAATGCCCGGCCGACAAGCGGCAGGGGAAGTATCAAGGCACGACACCCGCCTTTGTCGGTAAGACGGTGCCGGCGGCCCGGAGCGTGGCCATGAACCAGGCGGTGGGCAGCAATCCCTACGTCTCCAAAGGCCACGCCCCCGTGGACGGCCCCTGGCTGGATGGCAACCATAACCACCGCGCCAATCAGACCTGGTACTGCTACGGCAAGGTCAGCGACATGAACCGGCCGGGTCCCTCCAGCACCTTTGTGTTCCTCGATGAGAACACCAGGAGCATCAACGACGGCGCCTTCGCCACCGTCGGCCCCCAGCAGAGCCCGATCTGGAAACTCATCGACATCCCCGCCTCCTACCACAACAACGCCTGCGGCTTCGCTTTCGGCGATGGCCATTCCGAGGTGCACAAGTGGATTGATCGCCGCACGATCGTCTATAGCGGGAATAACATCTCCAGCGCCAACAACAAAGACGTCTGGTGGCTCTCGGTCCACTCCTCCGCCCTGATTAAGGGGCCGTCCTTCTAAGGCCAAGCCAGCCGCAGGCGCGGCCCCGCTGCGCCCGCTGCCGCCGCCCCACGGCGGCGGGGAGTGGGAGTGTCCGCTCGACTCCCTTCCGCCGATCTATCGCGTGAAGGTGGCCGTAGTGTGAGCGGGCGACGGTATGGGCACCCTTCCGGCCTGCCAGTCCTTGCCAACGGGAGGTTCATGGGGAGGACGGGGCCGCAGCCGTAGTGTTTGGCCAAGGCCAAGTCTCAAGGCCTTCTGTGCCTGAACAGCGGCCACCAACTCATACAGGCCACAAGCACGTACGCCCGCCCAGCGGTACGGCCATCCAGCGCCTCCGCCTGAGGGTCGTCCCGCCTCCCCCAGCGGTACGGCCCTGGCGGCGTTCGTGTAGGAGAAGCTTTACAGGCGAATTGTACCCAGCCTGACAGACAACCGCGCGGGCTCACGGCTATCTTCCCCAGCACGATTCTGCTGATGAAACGTCGTTGTGATCCGAACCTGTGGTTCCGCCCGCGCGTGCGCGCCCCGCTGGTTGACCACCGCGGGCATGGCCGCGGGAGCAGCCCCCGCCGGTGGAGCGCCTCGCCTTATGACCCAGCCCCTCTGGCCGCTTAACCGGCGAGTCGTCACGCTGGTCCTGACGCTCGGGACCGTGGCCGGCCTCTCCGGGCTCCTGCTCAAGGGGCGACCCGACACCACCACCCCGCAGCCCCGTCGCCCGGCGGCGCCTTCGGCCCCCGACCCGGTCCTCGAGCTGTCCGCTGAGCAACTGCGCGCCTTGAAGCTTGCCGGGGTGGAAACCCATACCTTCACCGCCGAGCGGGCAGCGGTGGGGAGCATCGACTACGACGAAGACCTGACGGTGCAGGTCTTTCCTCCCTATCAGGGTAGGATCATCGCCGCCTTAGCCAACCTTGGCGACCAGGTACAGACCGGCCAGCCGCTCTACACCCTCGAGAGCCCGGACCTTATCCAAGCCGAATCCACCCTGATCGCCGCCGCGGCCACCGCCGCGCTCGCCAGCAAGGAACTGCGCCGCGCCCAAGACCTCGCCGGCCCCAACGGCGTCTCCGAGCGCGAGGTGGAGCAAGCCACCGCTGACCAACAGACCGCCGAAGGGGCGCTCAAGGCCGCGCGCGACGCGGTGCGTGTGTTCGGCAAAACCAAGGCCGAGATCGACCAGATCGTGGCGACTCGCCGGATCGACCGCAGTCTGGTGGTGCGCTCCCCCATCGACGGATGGATCACCGCCCGCACCGCCCAACCCGGCCTGTTGGTGCAGCCGGGCACCCCCCCCGCTCCCTACGCGGTGGCCGACCTGACGACCAAGTGGATGCTGGGTAACGTCGCCGAGAGTGACAGCACCCTGGTTCGGCCGGGCCAACCGGTCGAGGTCCAGGTCATGGCCTACCCTGGCCGCCAGTTCCGCGGCCGGATTTCGAAGGTGTACGCGGCGGTGGACCCGGTGACCCACCGTCTCACCATCCGCTCGGAGGTGGCTGACCCCGGCCACGAGCTGCGTCCCGGGATGCTGGCCACCTTCCTCATCCACGTGGGGGCGCCCGAGACCAGCCCCGCCGTCCCGGCCGACGCGGTGGTGCGCGAAGGGGATGGCACCATGACCGCCTGGGTCACGGCGGACCGCCACCGTTTCACCCCGCGCACACTCCAGCTCGGCCTCCGCCAGGAGGGTCGGGTTCAGGTGCTGGCCGGCCTTGAGCCCGGGGAGTTGGTGGTGGTCGAGGGTGGCGTCTTCCTCAGCAACCTGTTGCAGACACCCCCCTCAGATTGACCATGGCCCACCACCCAGCTCCCCTCGTCACCGCGGCTGCCCCGCGGCGTCCGGGTCTCCGGCATGTTTAAGTCCCTCATCGCTTTCTGCCTGAGCCGCCGGGCGATGGTGGTGGTGGCCTTGCTGCTCTTCGGGGCCGCCGGCTTTCTGGCCTACGAGCGGTTGAACATCGAGGCCTATCCCAACCCGACCCCGGTGATCCTGGAAATCACCGCGCAAGCCCCCGGGCTGTCGGCGGAGGAAATGGAGCGCTACTACACCCGCCCGATTGAGATTGGCCTCTACACCACCCCGGGCCTGGAGGTCATTCGCTCCACCTCCTTCTACGGCTTGTCGTTTGTCCGGGTGGTCTTCCGGTACGGGGTGGATTTCCACTTCGCGTACGCGCAAGCCGCCATCGCCCTCCAACAGAATGTCACCCTGCCCGGCGGCCAAACCCCGTTGATCCAGCAGAACAGCTCGACGGGCGAGATTTATCGCTACCAGGTGGTCGGCCCCAAACACTCCGGCATCACCAACCTGCGCACGGTCCAGGATTGGTTCGTCCGGCGCCGCCTGCTCACGATCCCCGGCATCGTGGCGGTGAACAGTTGGGGGGGGCCGACCAAGGAATTCGAGGTCGAGGTGGATCCGCGCAAGCTGGAGGCCTACAACCTCACGGTGCCCCAGCTTCTCACCGCGCTGGGCAACGCCAATATCAACGTCGGCGCCCGGGAAATCCGGATCGGCCAGCAGTCCATCAACATCCGCGGGGTGGGGCTGATCGACGACGGCGGCAGCGAGGACCTCGCCGCGGGCGATCACGTGGGCGACATCGAGGAGGTCGTCTTGACCCAATCCAACGCCGTCCCGGTGCGCGTCAAAGACGTGGCCAAGGTCAGGGTCGGCTACGTGCCCCGGCTGGGCATCCTGGGGCGCGACCAGGAAGACGACGTGGTGGGGTCGATTGTGGTGATGAGCCGGGTCGAGCATGCCCACGACATGATCCCCAAGGTCCAGGCCGCCATCCAGGCCATGAACACCGACGGCAGCCTGCCCGCCGGGGTCCACCTGAAACCGTATTACGACCGCTCCTCGCTGATCCACGTCACCACCCACACCGTCCTGCACAACCTGGTGTTCGGCTGTCTGCTGGTCTTCGTGATTCAGTGGGTTTTTCTGGGGGACCTGCGGAGCGCGCTGGTCGTGGGGTTCAACATCCCCTTCGCCTTGTTCTTCGCCATCATGCTGCTGGTGGTGCAGGGGGAGAGCGCCAATCTCTTGTCGGTCGGCGCGGTCGATTTCGGCATCATCGTGGACTCGGCGGTCATCCTGGTCGAGAACATCTTCCGCAACCTCCAACGCGCCCCCGCCGAGCGCCAGAGCCTGCTGGACCGCCTGGCCGCCGGCTTCTGGGGCCCCGACCCGACCGTGGGCGGTTCCCCCCTGGCCCCGGTGCGAGGGTGGACGGATCGGTTGCGCCTGATGCTGATCAGCGCCTTGCAGGTGGACAAGGCGGTCTTCTTCTCGGCCACAATTACCGTGGCCGGTTTCGTGCCCTTGTTCACCATGGAAGGGGTCGAGGGCCAGATCTTCGGCCCGATGGCGCGGACCTACGGCTATGCCCTGGCCGGGGCCCTGCTCGCCACCTTCACCATCACCCCGGTCCTGGCCTCGCTGCTCCTGCCCCAGCAGGCCAAAGAGACCGAGACCCTCGTCGTCCGGGCTTTGCACCGCGTCTATACCCCGGTGCTGCGTTGGGCCCTGGCCCATCGCGCCATTACCGTCGCCGTCGGCGTGGCCTTCGTGGGCCTGGTCGGGATGCTCGCCCCCCGGCTGGGCAGTGAGTTCCTCCCGCAGCTCGAGGAGGGCAACTTCTGGATCCGCGCCTCGATGCCGATGACCCTCTCGTTGCAGGACGGCGAGGCCAAAGCCCGCCAAATGCGCCTCATCCTGAAACGCCACCCCGAGGTCATTACCGTCGTCTCCCAGCATGGCCGCCCAGACGACGGCAGCGACGCCTCCCCCTTCTCCAACGTCGAGCTCTTTGCCCCCTTGCGCCCGCTGGACCAATGGCCCAAGGGCATGACCAAGGAAAAGCTCACCGAGGAAATCCAGGCCGAGTTCGCTCGCGAACTGCCGGGGATCGTCTTTAACTTCTCCCAGTACATCCAGGACAACATCGAAGAAGCCATCTCCGGGGTCAAAGGGGCTAACTCGGTGAAGATCGTCGGACCCAAACTCGAGACCTTAACCACCCTCGCCGCCCAAGTGCGCGACCAGATGAGCCAGGTCCGCGGCATCGCCGACCTGGGCATCTTCCCGGTCCTGGGGCAGCCGAACCTGAACCTCCAGGTGGATCGGACCAAAGCCGCCCGCTACGGTCTGAATTCAGGGGACGTTTGTTCGGTGATCCAGGCGGCCCTGGGGGGCGCGGTCGCCACGACGATCCTGGAGGGAGACCGGCAGTTTAACCTCACCGTCCGCTTCCCCGAGTCGGACCGGGACACGGTGGAGAAGATCGCCAACCTCAAGGTGGGCTACCCTACCAGCAGCGGTGCCAACGCCTATATCCCGATGCGTGAGCTGGCCACGATCAGCCTCGACACCGGCGCCGCCTGGATTTACCACGAAAGCACCGAACGCTTTATCCCGATCAAATTCAGCGTGCGGGGCCGGGACCTGGGCAGCACGGTCGCCGAAGCCCAAGCCCGGCTCCGCAAGAATGTCAAACTGCCGAATGGCTACCGCATGGTTTGGGCGGGGGAGTTCGGCGACCTGGAATTGGCGAAAAAGCGGCTGGAATTGATCGTGCCCGTGAGCCTGGTCCTGATCGTCGGGCTGCTCTACTGCCTGTTCAACTCGTTGCTGGAGTGCTTGTTGACGCTCTCGGGCATCCCCTTCGCGATCGCCGGCGGGGTGCTGGCGCTCTATGTCTCCGGCCTCAACTTCAGCATCTCGGCCGCTATCGGCTTCATCTCCTTGTTCGGCGTCTCGGTGATGAACGGGATCCTCCTGATCACCTACTACCACCAAGCGCGCCTGCACGGCGGCACACCCCTGGACGCCATGTTCCACGCCGCCTCGACCCGCATGCGCCCCTTGCTCATGACCAGTCTCTCGGCCTGCATCGGGCTCTTTCCCGCCGCGATTTCCACCGGGATCGGCAGCCAGGTACAGCGGCCCTTGGCCACCGTCATCGTGGGGGGCATGCTGGTGGGGCCAGTGCTGTTGCTGCTGGTGGTTCCCGCCCTCAAGATCGTGTTTCTGGGGCAAGACAAACCCCTGCCCCCCGGCGTCACCCAGCACCCCTGATCCCCATGCGCACCTCCCCTCGCATCGGCTTGGTCCTGGCGCTGAGCGCCTTAGGACTGTGGGTGAGGCCTCTGGCCCAAACCTCCAGTCCCCCGCCACCCGTAGCCGCCCCCGCACCGCACCCCGCGCCGCCGCTGCCCCGCCCCGCAGGTGGCGACCGCGCCGAAAAAGCGACCCCGGACGAGAAACCGGCCCCGCGGAAGCGCGGGGCCTCGAGGCCAACGGCCGGTCCGGCCATGCCGACGGTACTCCCGCTGCCGGTCAGCCGGACCGGGCCCGCGTCGGCACGAGTCGATGGGCCACACGCGACCCTACTCCTGCCTCCGTGGCGGCCCGCGGCCACAGA
>JAJXSS010000275.1 GCA_021784455.1 Planctomycetota bacterium | reverse complement strand
TGGGCTCCATCCCGGGCTTCTATCACTTTTCGTCCGGCGACATGTTCCGGGCCCTGGATAAGAACAGCGAGTTGGGCAAAACCTTCCTCTCTTATTCCACCAAGGGCCTCCTGGTCCCCGATGAACTGACCATCCGCATGTGGTGCGAATACATGGCCGGCCGGGTGACCGCCCACGCCTACAACCCCCAGCAGCAGCTTCTGCTCCTGGATGGCATTCCCCGTACCGTCAACCAGGCCCAGGTCATGGCCCCTTTCGTCAACGTCCGGAAGGTGGTCCACCTGGTGGCCCGCGATGAGGAAGAGATGGTCCGGCGCATGAAGCACCGCGCCATCAAGGAACACCGCCCGGATGATGCCGATGAACGCGTCATCCGCAAGCGCTTCGAGGTCTACCACTCGGAAACCCAGCCGCTGCTCGACTTCTTTGCCCCGGACCTCGTGGCCGAGGTGGTTGCCACCGCCACCCCCGCCCAGGTGCTTCACGATATGCTCCACGTGCTGGTCCCCGTCCAGGAAAAAGCCTGCACCCCCTGGGAAGGGTAGGCCCGGCCCCGGCCGAACATCGGGCGTGCCACCGCACGCCTCTGCCGCTGGCCCGCAACCCCCACCGGGATCCCGCGCCGGTGACCCCCCGCGAACGCTTCCATGCCGTGATGGCCTATGGCGCCCCGGATCGCGCCCCCCTGTGGGCCGAAGGCCTGCGCGAGGAGGTGCGCCAGGCCTGGGCCCGCCAGGGATTGCCGCTCGATACCGACCTGGCCAGCCTGTTTGAATACGATGCCCGCCAGCGTCTCGAGGTCAATCTCGACCCCCGGCCGCCCCTTTCCCATCCCCCGCTGACCGTCTCCGCCATCGCTCAGCGCCGCCGCCACCTCGATCCCCGCGACCCCCAGCGCCTGCCCGGCGGCCCCCAGGGGCCCGCCGCGCTTCGCCAAGGGTCCGCCGCCGGACAACTGGTGGAACTGCCCCTGGGCCACGGCCTCTTCCTGACCCTGGGCGTCGCGGCCTGGGCCAGCTTCGAGCCCGTGCTCTTGCAGTTGGCCGATGCCCCCGCCCTCGTGGGCCAGGTGATGCAAGACCAAGCCGCGTTCACTGCCGAAATCGCCGATACCATCCTCGGCCGAGTCCCCGTCGATTTCGCGTCCTTTTCTGAACCCATCGCCGACAACCACGGCCCGCTCATCTCCCCGGCCATGTTCCGCGACCTGGTACTCCCAGCCTACCGCCCGGTCCTGGACGTCCTGCGCCGGCACCAGGTGGACCCCATCGTCTGGGTCTCCTACGGCAATCCGCGGGCCCTGTTGGGCCAGGTGCTCGACGCCGGCTTCAACTGCCTGTGGGCCATCGAATCGGAAAGCCCGGAGATGGATTATCGGACCCTGCGCCGTCACTTCGGCCGGTCCCTGCGCCTCATCGGCGGCATCGACCTGGATTGCCTCCGGGGCGGTCCCGCCGCCATTGATGCCGAGCTTCAGGCCAAGGTTCCGCCCCTTTTGACCGCCGGCGGCTATGTTCCCCTGGCCGATGGCCGGGTACGCCCCAACCTGCCCTGGGCCCACTACGCCTACTACCGCCGCCAGTTGCAGCGGCTCGTCTGCTGCGGCTGAACCGCCGCCAGCCGGGCGGCTACCATTCACCCGCCTGCTGGCTGCCTGATATAATGCAGGATCGAGGGAGTAGCCGTTATGAACGCTCCGTTTTTTCTTGGTGTTCGCTCGCCCGGCCTGGGGCGGATGCAAAGGATGTCCTCCGCAGAACTGCGGGAGCACATCGACCGCCTGATTCAGGAACGCAGCCGGATCACCACCCGCCTCGAGGCCCGCAGCAAGGCCGCGGTCAAGACCCAACACGACACCGCCGCCGCCCACCTCGAACAGCGTTTGGAGGCCCTGATCCGCACCGGCGAGCAGTTGCTGCAGCAGAAGCAATCCGGCCAGGCCCCCCGGTCTCCCGGCCGCGGCTACGGCTCGGGCAGTCGTCCGCGCTGAAGCCCGTGCCCTGCTGAGGCTGGCCCGGAGACTCTTGCCCGCCCCCCGGCTGCCCTCACCGCGCAGCCGCTGATGCAGGGGGTGGCGCCGTACTGGCGCGCAGCACCAGCCGCGGTTTGACCACCACCGAGTCCGGCGGCGCACCGTCTTGGGTGGCGCGTGCGGAGACCCACTTGGTCTGACCAATTCGCGCCACCACCAGTCGTCCCGCCTGCCGCCCCATTTCGAACAGCTCGTGGGAAACCGTCGTCAGCGGCGGCTGCCCCAGAGCCGCCCAGCAATCATCAAATCCCATGACCGATACATCCCCCGGCACGCGATATCCCGCGGCCACCAACGCCCGCTCCGCCGCCAAGGCGTACATGTCGCTGTAGCAGACGACCGCGGTAAACCGGCCCAGATTGCGGTCCTTCAGGTACGCGGCGCAGAGGGCTTGGGCCTTTTCCAGCATCTGCTCGATCATCGCCTTGCCGGCCTCGCCAATGTCCTCGACCAGGCACACCCGGCCGCGCAGGCCCGCGGCGAACGCTTCCCGGAGAAACGCCTGCTCCCGTGACACCCCCGGCTGACTGCCCGGCAGGGCCGGCCCGTACCACTGCACCGACTGGTGGCCCAGTTCCTTCAGATGCTCGGTCACCAGCGCCAGCCCCATGGGTTCATCAAAGCTCACGTGGGCAAAGCCCCCGGGCGAACCCCCGATGGTCACGATGTTGAGCATTTGGGCGTTGGCCGGCGCCTGGAGCTTCATCGATGTGGTTGGAATCACCAAGCCATCCAAGCGGCGATCCCGCAGGTAATCCAAGCCCAGGTCCTGGGCGTCTATCTGGACGGGGTACTTCTCCAGACCTTCACCCCCAGCTCGACCACCCGTTGGGATTCCGATCAACTGACCCGCAATATCGCCGCGGCCGGCAACCACACCCTCACGTTCGCGGCCATGAACAGCAGTGGGGATCAGAGCCTGTTCTTGGACAACATCAACCTGCTGGGCGCAGCTTAGCCACCGTCGTGCGACGGTGAGGCCTGCGGTTCACGGGGTGAACAGGCGGCACCCGTGCATAGCTGGATCAGGGCCGGCCACACTCAGCAAATCCGGGCGGCGGCTGATCAAGCGAACCCGGCCAGAAGCTGAAGCGATGCGCTGATCTTGAGGCCGGTTGTCAGGCACCATAATAATATAAATAATTTTATTTAAGGTATTTATGTATAATCATGCAGCTCAGATCTCTCCCTGGCCGTCATCCGTGATCCGATCCTTCAAGATTCCCGGAAAGATTGAAAAAATGAACAGGCAAGAGACTTGACTTTTTCATAAATCGTGTCAAACTTGTATCGAGTCATGTTATTCCCCGCCTGGATATGAGGTCGGACCATCTGATGCCCACCATGCAGGACATTGCGGATCGCGCCGGGGTTGCCCGGGCCACGGTGTCGAACGTGCTGACCGGGCGGTTTCCCGCCAAGCGTTCGGATGCGGCCCGCCGCGCCGCCCAGATCCGCCGCATCGCCACCCAACTGGGCTATCGCCCCAGCACCGCCGCCCGGGCCGTACGCACCGGCCGCACCGGCTTCATCGGCATGATCCGCAGCCCCTCCCTGGCGTATTCCGTGTGCGACCACGCCTTCGAGTTCGGCCTGGATGAGGCCCTGCACGCCCGCGGGCTGTGCCTGCTGCGCGACATCATCGATGAGCCCCTGCGGCAAAACTCCGAGCATGCCCAGGCCCCGCGCATCGTTCGGGAAAACGCCGTCGATGGCCTGCTCATCAACTATGCCTTTGGCACCCCCCCGGCCGTGCGCCAGGTCCTCGACCGCTGCCGCCTGCCCGCCATCTGGATCAACCGCAAACGCGAGGAGAACTGCGTCCGCCCCAACGATCAGGGCGCGGCCATCGAAGCCACCCGCTATCTGATTCAGCGGGGCCACCGCCACATCGGCTTCGTCTGCGCTCCGGCCTATCCATGGCAGTTGGAGGGCGAAACGCACTACAGCGGCCCCGATCGCCTGGCCGGCTACGAACAGACGCTGCGTCAGGCCGGGCTCCCCGCGCACCGCATCGATCTGCCCCTCATGTCGCGTCACAGCCACGAGCGCGTGGGCCACCTGCTGCGCTGCTACGTGGACCTGCTGCGCCGCCCGGACCGCCCCTCGGCCGTCCTGTGCGACGGCGGCGGGCGGGAGATGTGCCATGCCGCCGCCCTGCTGGGCCTGCGCGTGCCCCAGGACCTGTCGGTCATGACCTTTGACAATGATGCCGGCGGCGATGAACGCGTGGCCGTGGACCGCGTCCTGGTGCGTTACTGGGCCATGGGCCGCGTCGCCGTGAGCGAACTGTGCGCCCTGATCGACCAGCCGGACCGGCCGCGTCCGGCCGTGCTCATCCCCTTTGAATTCCACCAGGCGGGCACCGTAGCCGCGCCGGGTCCGAACCCCCTTCCCGGAGGGACTGTCTGAGAACCCTTTTTTTTGGAGGATTGATGCCATGACAAAGTCACTGATCACATGGTCTGTCGCGGGCATTCTCGGAAAGAGAAACACAGGACTGGCTTTTGCATCGGCGGCCATGGGCGCGGTGATGGGCCTGGCCGTCACATCCGCCTCGGCGGGCACCATCATCAGCATGGACCTGGGCAACAGCACTGCCCTCGCCAACAACAGCAGCACCTTCGCCGGTGTGGTTTCCGCGGCTTATTGGAACAATCCCACCGGCACTCCGACTTTCAGCGGCAAGCCGCTTAATGACAGCACGGGCGCGGCCTCGGGGGCCACGATCAGCGGAGTGAACCTGGCCAGCAACACTACCAGCAACATCGCAGTTGTTTCGGGCGACAACAACACCACCATGTATAACCGCGGGGTGACGATGAACGCCGTTCAGAACACTACGGGCAGTTCCCTGCAGGTTAGCAGTCTTCCTTCGGCCCTCACATCGTCCGGCTATGACGTGATTGTGTATTTCGCTGCCTATAGCTCAGGCACGTGGGGCGTTAAGGTCGACGATGGCACACCGGCCCATCTCCAGACGTACTATGCGTCGGTTGATGCCGCCACCCCCGACTACACCACCGGCGGCGGTTTTGTGCAGGCGACCAGCACCGATTCGGCAAGTCCCTCCACCGGCAACTACATGCGATTCACCCGTCTGAATGGTAGTTCGTTTACCGTGACCGTGCCCACTGGCGGGAGCAATCAGTTTCTTGACGTCACCGGCATGCAGATTGTGCCGACCCCCGAGCCTGCCTCCCTGGCCCTGTTGGCCCTGGGCGGACTGCTGTTCATTCCGGCGCGCAAAACAGTGCGGGGTTGACCAAGAGAAAGAAGAGGTGGGTCCGTCCCGATGGCCATCGGGATGACCGACCCGACGGACTGATGCTGCCCTTCCGAGGGCGCCGGCGCTGAGCGCCGTCCGGGTACCCCCCTCGCCGTCCTGAGCCTGACCGCCAGGATGGCGCTTGCCGGTGTTCGGATCCAGTTCCTCCAGCGGCGGCGGCATCCCAGCGGCGGCGGCGGCCGGCCGCGGGACCCGACACAACGATCGGGCCGCCGTTCGCGAACCGTCAAGGAATTCCCCGATGCGACAAGGTTTGAATGGCCTGTGGTCGGAACGCGCAGGGGTTGCAGCCTGCCTTTTGGCGTGCCTGAGCTTCTCGGCCGCACCCGCCGATGCCCTCCAGATCGACGGCTACAGCGCCGTGAACAATAACTTCACCTTCGGAGCCCCCGGCACCGGCACCTACACCGCCAACCCCGGGTTCTTCGCCAACGGTTACGACCTGACGGGGATCGCGATCAACGGCGCGGGGATCCTGATCTCACCCCATTACATCGTCAGCGAATGGCACGCGGGAACCGCCGGAAACCCGGAGTTCATCAACAAGGACGGCAAGATCATCCAGACCTTCGTCCAGGATTCCATCCGTCTGACCACCAATGGGGCCGGTTCGGATTTGCGCATCTCGCGGCTCTACGACAACCAGGGAATCACCCCCGCCGATGGTGTGTCCTATTATCCCATCGTCGTCAAGAAGAATGCCTCGGGCGGATTGGATTACAGTTGGTACGTGGGCCAGAAACTGCTGAACTTTGGCACGGCCAACGTGACTGGTGAGACGGCCGGAATCGTGGGAGGCACGAACACCATCGATTCCACCTGGCAGGCCAGTTTCGGAGGTGGGGACAGCCCCACCGAGGTGGCCGACTTTCACTACAACGCGACGACCCCCTACCAGAATCAGTGCGGTCTGGTGGGCGGTGACAGCGGCTACCCGGTGGGCATGATCGTCGATGGCCAGCTTACGGCCCTGGGAGCCAACATGGGGGCCTACGGCTGGGATGCCAGCGGTTCCTGGTCATCGGTGTGCAGTTTCCTGCCTTATTACGTGGACCA
>JAJXSS010000274.1 GCA_021784455.1 Planctomycetota bacterium | reverse complement strand
GTCCGACAGGGAATCTCATCGGACAGAGAGGCTGGAACACTTGAGCGTCAGATGCGCTGTAGTGTTAGGACGATGGGTGGTCTCAACAGATCAACGACAATAGAACCTAATACTTCACCGGTATCGCCCCTGCATGCTTTGATGGTGATCGCCGGCCCTTGATCCTTGGGGCCGAAGAGAAAACTAATTGGAGGTGTATAGTATATCACCTTCGGGCTCTGCCCATCAACGCTAATGGATGTATTCCCCGCCGTGGAATTTGGCGCTGGAAGGGTTGGAAAGGTCAGAGATAGGGAGCCAATAAAATCAGGAGTCTGTGGATAGACTTGTGGGTCTCGATCATGTTTGATTGAGAACGTGACGCTGCTTCCGGACCAGTTGACAGGCTTGAGCCGAATTAAGAGGACGCTTGTTCCGTCCGCGTAGACGCCTACGCGACTCCAAGATGAATCCACTGCTTGCGTAGGGTTCTGCGCAAGACCCGGTGTCGTCGTTGGGCTGAAGGCTTGCGCGTCAATCACCTCAATCCCGGGCGGTGGTTCGTTGTGCGGGCTCGGATCGAGAGTTGCCTCCTGGCCGCGGGCTATAGACCAGGTGAAGGCGGTAACTGTAACAATGATGCTCATGGTGATCTTAGATACGAACCGATTTGATGAGTTGTACAGCATGGCTGGGCTCCTGTCCATTAGTGGGTTGCAGTGGGATTCCTACTTGGAATGATCACGTCGGCGCGGCGTTTCGGTTGGGTAGAGGGATGTTCGGCCAGCCAAGCCCGCAGGATTTGGGCTTCCCGGCCACTGGCGGACGCCAGGCGCCCGTCCCATCGCAAGGATTTTTCAATATCGCGAGTTGTCTTCAGGCCACGAGCATGCTGGGACGCTTCCCAGACGTTAAAGAGATGGGCGTAATAAGCACAGGTACCAGCGACCATGGACACCGGAGCTGCATTAGGCTTCGATGAGCCAAAGTTTCTGCTTAGAGAACGAAGCCACTCGAGGTGGACCACGTACTCGCCCATCGCCCAAGGCAAACGGTTGTCATTTTGCAGTTCCCTTAAGGCCAGCAGGGGTGACGGCAGTGGTCGCCCTCCTTCCGACTTGGGTGGGTGGGGATAGTAGGCGGGGGGATACTCGGCCAAACTGTCGAGCATCACGCCGGCCAAAATTGTGTTGAACGAGCCTGCCCGGTGGATCGTAAGCCTCAGTGTCACGGGGCCGCACACTAAGAACCGCTTCCACACGCCACCCCAGAAATCGCGGATGCGCGCCCGCACCGACGTTTCACTGCCGCCGAATGGTAGGCTCATGGACAGGATCGGTCCGGGTGGCCGCGCCCGGAACGAGATCAGGTAGTCTCGGTACCGATTGTTCAATGCGTGCCCGTCTTTATTGAAATCATAAAGAGACAAAATGTATGCGCCCGATGGTATGGAAAGCGTGCAGGTAACATCCGGTCCCTCCACCGTCATTGGCAGGGTTTCCCCATGGTCGTCCCACTCTGCTTGTCGCCGGTCGCGATCCCACGTGGTTAAGCCGTATAGCACCCGGCTGTGCAGATAAACCGGCGGCATCTCCAGAGAGCGATGATCGGTGGTGTAGAGCCACGTGACCCAATAGCGGATCCAATCCCCCCGTGCATGATGGGGACCGATGTCCGCGAAATAGATCACTGACTCAGGCCCCGGGCCCCATGCGTAGTCATAGGGGGAGAGAATGGCGGCCAAACAGGCCCAGCATCGGCCGTAGCGGCCCAGCCAGTCGCCTTGGGTGCGCCAGTCGTCGGGCAGGACGGTCACGGGACTGCTGGAATGAGCGCTCCAGGTGGCGGCCTTGAGCCGGGCCAGCAGCGCGGCCAGTTCTTGCTCTGTGGGCGGCTTGGCCGGCGCGGGAAGCGGTGGAGCGTGGCTTCGTGAAATCGCAGGTGGAACACGCGCGCCGCTTCGAACCCCAGGCGGGACGCCTGGGCCACCGGCCGGAATCCGCAGCAGACCGCCGCCGTAGAAGCCGATGACGCAGGCGGCATCCGGGCCGGGGGTGGTCAGGATCGAGAAGACGTAGTCGGTAGGTTCGGCCCTGGCCGAACGTCTTTTGGCCGGCGGAGGTGAAGAGTGTTCGGCCAGGGCCGAACCTACATCGATCCGGCCGGGGATGCTGGGGTCGAAGATTTCGACGCCCTTCTGGCGGTGGCCGATGAGGAGGTCGCCGGTGCGGGGATCTTCGGCCAGGCAGGTGCAGTAATCTTCGAGCAGGAGGGTTTGCGGAAAGTGGGGTTCGAGGCGCTGGGCGGCTTGAAGCTGCCATTTCGTGGGCGGCTGGTACAGGCCCTTGTCCTTGGCCAGCCAGTCTTCACCGCGGATAAAGCGCCAAGACTCCCCGCGGTCGGTGCTCCGGGCCAGGCCGGTGGTCGTGGCGACCCAGATGGTGTCACCCCCGGAAGGGTGATGGGTCACCAGGATGTCGTTGATGAGGTTCGACGGCAGGCCGTAGCCTTCGGGAACCAGGGGGATGTTGTCGGTATTTCCGGGGGTGGTGATGTGGCGCCAGGTCGAGTATTCCAGGGTGTCGCGCGTGGGTTCGGCCCTGGCCGAACGTCTGTCGCGTTGGGGGTCAGAGGAGTGTTCGGCCGGGGCCAAACCTACGGGCTTGCCCACCATCGAATCGGCGCGAGCGGTGGCGGGTTTGCGCCAGGGGGTACTGATGGCCAAGCCGTCGCACTGGGTGCCGGCGATCAGCGTGCCGTCGGGGAGGAACGCCAGCGCCTGGATCTGGTCGGAGGGTAATCCACCCCCGGAAGTACCGCGGGTGTAATAGGTCCAGGTGTCCGAGTCGATGCGGTAGCGCGTCAGCCCGGCCGAGGTGGCGATCCACACATCCCCATCCACCGGGCAGGTCTTGATGGCAAAGACACGCTCGCCCAGCGGGCCGGAGAGCACATCGTAGTTGCGCCACCCCCGGAAGTGCCCATGGGCGTCTTTCTCCGGGGGGCGGCCATCATAAACAGACACGCCGTGGTTGAGGTTCCCCACCCAGATCCGGCCGAGTTTGTCGCAGGCGAGGGCATAGGCGTTGTCATCGCCCAGGGCGAATTCGGCCGGGGTGCCGGTGGAGAGCACGGGCCCCAGCGGTTCGGGCGGGGCGCCGGTCGAAGCGCGGGTGAAGTGGGTCCAGCCCGGCAAACTTCCGGGGGTGGGTTCGGCCCTGGCCGAACGATTGGGGGCTGGCGCATGGTTCACCCGTTCCGGCGCGCCCGAACCTGCGTCCTTCGCGCCTTGGCGGCTTGGCGGTTCGTTCCAATCATCCCGGCCGAAGTCGAAGATGCTCTTGGGCCGGGCGGGTTTGGCCTCGGTTGCAGCGTCGCCCGGATGGATTCCAGAGGTGGGTCCGCTGCGCTTGACCCACCCTACCTCGGCCCTCGCGTCTTGGTAACTTCGTGGTTCAACCGGCAGGTCGGCTTTCCGGGGGGATACCTTCCGGGGGTCCCACATCCACAGGCCGCGGTCTTCGGTGCCGACCCAGAGGCGGCCGTCAAGATCGGTGCACAGGGAAACGACGAATTCGCCCTGGTGCTGGGCATCCCAGAGCGCAGGTTCGGCCCCGGCCGAACGTCTTTCGGACCCCGCCGGCAGCGGCCTGGCATCTTGAGCAAGTGCTTGGGCCGGAAAAAATCCAACGCAGAGGGCGGCTGCCATGGCCAAACACACAGTTTGAATGCGCACCCCTGGAAGCATCCGGCTGATGCGGCGAGGTGTACCCCGGCCCCGAATATCCCCTGGCCCGAAGAACATACCCCAGTCCTTCCCCCGGCCGGAATGAACTTCCCCGGCCGAATGATCAACATATTACCCCCCCCCCCATATAAAGATTGCAAGAGGTTTTTTGAGTTTGTGTGAAAATTCTTCAAATTGCTTTGCCAGTCCTCCGGGTAGATACTGCGATTTCCCCGATCGGTGTGATCCCTGATTGGTTCCTGAAAGTGCCTGAAAAGCGTCACCATCGCGGCCCGCACCCGGAGGACGAAACCAACTTCGCCCCGGCGGCGGCCGCGGCCCTGAGCGCCGCGGTGGCCGAGCTTTCCTGGCTGCTGACCCGTAGTTACGCGGCCAATTCGGCCCTGAAACTGGTGGGCGACCGCCACAATCTCACGGCCCGGCAGCGCATCGCGGTGAGGCGCTCTTCCTGTACCGATGCCGCCCTGGCCCAGCGGGCTTCGCGCCGCCTGGCCCCGGCCCAGGTGGCCGGCCGGGAACTGTGGATCGACGGCTATAACGTGCTGACCACGGTCGAGGCCGGCCTGGCGGGCGGGGCCCTCTTGCGGGCCCGCGACGGAGCCCTGAGGGACATGGCCTCCATGCACGGCACCTGGCGCAAGGTGCGCGAGACCACCCCGGCCCTGGACCTGATCGGCCGGGCCCTGGCCGAACTGGGCACCGGCCCGAGTGTCTTCTGGCTGGACAGTCCGGTCTCCAATTCCGGCCGGCTGCGCACCATCATGGCCGCCCTGGCCCAAAACCGGGGCTGGCCCTGGCGCATCGAACTGACCCCCAATGCCGACAAGGTGCTGATCGCCAGTGACCAGATCGTGGCCAGTGCCGACAGCGTCATCCTTGATGCCTGCCGCGCCTGGTTCCCCCTGGCCGAATACACCGTGGAGCATTATGTGCCCCAGGCCCGGCTGCTGGACCTGGCGCATGTAACCGCCCGAGCCGGCCCATGACCGATACCGATGCCACCCTGGCCCGCCTGGGGCGTTCGGCCTTTCGCCGCCGCTTTCATCTGTCGGCGGCAGACCGGGCATACATCCAAGTCCGGGGCATGGCCGTGGTCGCCCGGCACACCCGCGAGTTTCTGAGCCAGCGTCTGGCCCCGGCCCGGCCGCAGCGGGATGGCCGGCAGACCCCCTGGCGCGGGCACCCGGTTTTCGTGGCCCAGCACGCCACGGCCACCTGCTGCCGCCAGTGTCTGGCCCGCTGGCATCAACTGCCTCCAGGCGTGGCCCTGACTCCAGCCCAGGTAGACCGGCTGAGCGTACTGATCCTGGCCTGGATCCAGAGCGAACTTGGCTCGAGCGCGGCTGCGCCACCTGGCCAACCGACGTTATTCGATGGGGATCGCCCCCGCACCGATGCTGATGGCTGCACGCGCTGAGGATGTGCAAAAAGACCCCACCAGGGTCCGATCCATCGGAGTGGGGGGTCGGCTCGGCGGCAAGAGGTCGGGAACCGGATCGCCTGCGGTGCCCCGACGCAGGCGATCCGGCGCTCCCTTCCCTAGTCCCGGCTGGACCCCGTATTCCGGAAGGGCAACGGCTTCAACACACCCCGAAAGTACCCCCCGGACCAGGCCGAGACAGAAATCCGCGTTCATTAGTAGATACCCGGTTCGGGGGCCCATCCTGCGCGCTAAACGAAAAATTCCTGAAACAGTTGACACCGGCGGCGGCGGGGGGCCCTTTCCCGGCCAGCTTGACCGACCTAAGCACTTGATCAATCAACCACTTGGCTCTAGACTCGCCGTCACGGCGTAAGGGGACCCTGTCATGTTTGACCCTGCCTCTGACGGCCCGGGCGCCTTTCCCAGTACCCATTGGTCGATGGTGTACCGCGCCGCCAAGACCCACCCGGATGAGGGCGTGGTCGAACAGTTCCTGACCCGATATCTGCCCGCCCTGCACCAGCATTTGACCGCCGCCCGCCACGTGCCGGCCCAGGATGCCGATGATCTGCTGCAGAGCTTTATTCTGGACAAGGTCATTCAGGATTGCTTGATCCGATATGCCGATGAGAACCGCGGACGGTTCCGCAATTTTCTGCTGACGGTTCTGGACAATTACGCCCGCAATCAGCACCGCGACCAGCACACCCGTCGGCGCCGGCCGCGGGGGGAGTTGCAGAACCTGGATGATGTCGCGGTCAGCGACAACCGCCAAGCCGCCCCCAGCCAGGAGTTTGAAGTGGCGTGGGCCCGCCAGGTGATTGAGCAAACCCTGCAGCGCATGCAGGAATACTGTCGGGCCTCCGGCCGGCCGCAATTGTGGGAAGTCTTCCAGTTCCGCGTGCTGGACCCGATCCTTAACGACGCCGCTCCTCTGGATTACACGGCCTTGGTTAAGCGGTTCGGCTATCGCTCTCCCACCGAAGCCTATAATGCCCTGACTACGGCCAAGCGTATATTTGACAGGAGCTTACGATCTGTCGTCAGCGAGTACACGCATGACGACGCAGAATTTGCCCAGGAACTGGCGGATCTGCGCGCGATTCTTTCCCGGGGTCGTGCATGATCCGAGGTGCTTTCGTGTAACTCTTCCGGGGAGGGGCGTTTTCGTGGGGTATTATCCATCATCCCATTCGTCCCGACCGCCATACCACGAGCTCTGGCCCTGGCCCTTGGATTGAGCAGTTCCGACCTGCCGGAGATCG
>JAJXSS010000273.1 GCA_021784455.1 Planctomycetota bacterium | reverse complement strand
AGCAAGCCCAATTCGAATGCGAATCTGCTCCTGACTCAAGAACGAGGAGAATCCCTCAGAAAACCAGGCAGTCCCCGCCCTGAAGGCTTCTTGGTTGCGGAATCGCTGCCCAGCCGCGGGTACCTCCATCTGCCGGGGGCCGGCATAGGTGGTTCAGCAAGGCCATGGCCCCGCGTCGGTCGGTGGCTGCTCGATCCGGCAAGCCATTTGCGGCCCACTGCAGTCGATGTGCGCGGCAAAGAATCGTCCGCGATAGCGCCAAAATAGCGGCCAGATGATGCGTTGATCAGTCTGGGGGATGGGCAGGTGCGCCAGCGCCTCGGGCTGGTGCCATTCCAGCGTGCCCTCGCTGAAGGTGCCGTGGGCGACGTTCACCGGATGGGTGACCTCGTACAGGAACATGAGCCAGTGGGTCTGGTTCTGGTACGCCCGTTCGGACACCACGCCGGTCAGGTGCAGGTTCCGGGGGTCAATCTCCAGGCCGGCTTCTTCAGCAATCTCGCGCCGGGCGCAGGCGGCTGGACTTTCGCCGAGGGTTTGTTCCAGCTTGCCGCCGATGGGGGAATAGAGATCCTGATTGGGCTGCTTGCGGCGGTGCAGCAGGAGAATCCGCCCGGAGGTGTCAAAGAGGTAGCACAGCACCGCGATCTTGTAGGGAAGTTCAGCCGGCATGAGGGGGCATGATAGCGTGGAGCAGCCCTTACGCCCCGGCGCGTTCCCTGGTTTCCAGGGCCACGATCTGACTCCGGCGCCGCCCAGGCCCTTGAGCCAGCCACGGCCCCCGACGGGGAGAGGGGTGTCAGTCGGGGCTGTCGGTGGCGACGGCCGCGGGCTCGGCGGGCGGGAATGCCGGGGCATCGGAAGCCTCGGTCCAGTCCTCCGCGTTGGCGAGATTGAGGCTGGAGGGGCAGGTCTTACGGTAGCCCAGGCGGCGCATGACTTCGAGCACCTGAGTCCAGGTGGGGAAGGGGACCTGGTTGACCCGCTTGTAGGCGTCGATGGCCGCCACGAACAGAAACTGCTCGCTGGTCATCTGGCCCTCTTCGGCGGACTTGACGAAGTCCGAGCGGCGCCGGCCCGGACCGCGGCGGCGCTCCAAGCCGGTCGCCCCGGTGCGGCGGTCCAGCATCGACTGGCGCCGGTCCGCCTGGGTGCGGCGGTCCATGGGCGGGAGGAGAGGATCAGCGGAGGAAAAATCTTGGCTCATGCCTGGGCTCCTGGCTGGATCAGCGAGGTGCCCGCGGCGGATGGCCCGGGCCGGGGTCAGTCCTCGTCGTCGAGGTCCTCTTCGTTGAGGTCCTCATCATCTAGATCGTCATCATCCTCGAAGTCCTCTTCCTCATCTTCATCTTCTTCGAGGAGATCGTCATCCTCATCCCACTCCTCATCGTCATCACCGCTTTCATCCTCAAAGGCGTCATCTTCCTCAAGGTCGCCATCGCGTTTGGCCAGATCCATCGGCCAGGGGGCTGGGGCGACCAGGGTGGGGGACGCCGACGGCGTCAGAAGGGCGGTCAAGAGTTCTGCCATGGCTGGGCCTCCGAATCGGCTGTGGGTACAAACCAGAAGCAATGCCGGCCGTAAGCCCCTCCACAAGGGCAATGGCTCGGCCCGGTCTGAGCGGTTACACTATCGGCCGAAGTCAGTTTGTCAATCCTCTTTTTCAGGAAACCTTGGCAGGGGGAAAACCGGGGTGTTGGTCCAAGCGGCCGCGGGGGGCCGCCGGCGTCCAGGAACGGCGGTTATGAACGAGACGAACGAGCCGGAAAACCCGCAATTCAACCCCTTGGAAGCCATTGCCGCGTGGGTCGTGCCGGGGCTGGGGCATTGGCTGCTGGGCCAGCGCCTGCGCGGCGTGGTGGTAGGCCTGACCATCATAGCGCTGTGGCTGGGAGGTATCCTGGTGGGCGGGGTTTGCGTGATGGACTATCGGGCTCCCCAGGACCCCAGTACGCAGCGCGGGTTGTCCTACTGGTACCTGGCTCAGATCATGGTAGCCCCCTCGATCCCGGTAAGCCTGTATTTCGTACACGTGTTGGATGCCCGGGGTACCCCCATGCCCCAAACCCCGGACGCCCCCTATGAGCCCAGCTACGGGCGGGTGAACGAACAGGGCACGCTCTACACCGCCATGGCGGGGCTGCTCAACGTGCTGGCCATCATCGATGTGGCCTGGTGCGATCCGGCGGCCCGGCGCGGAGGGTTGAAGGAATCCCCGGCGTGAAAACGGCGCAAGCGGCTCTCGATTTTCGATTCTCGAGGGGCCGAGAGCACGTTCTGGGACGCCTCCATTCTTCCCCTCGAAAATTCAAAATCGGAAATCCCCCCCGCCTTAACTGAAGCAAGAGCAACCATGATGTGGATGACCATGCTGGCATACCGGCCGTTTCTGGATCCGATCCCCCTGGATCGCTACTGGCTCTTCCTGCTGCTGCCGCTGGTGCTGGGCGTGGCCGTGGTGTACAAGGCCATCAAACTCGACGACCTGAACGAACTGCCGCGGCAGGCCCTGTGGCTGGCGGGGCAGATCGTGGTGTACATGGCTCTGGCGGCCGCCATCCTGTGGGTGATCACGGAACTGGCGTGAGGGGAATTTTCGATTTTTAATTTTCGCTTTTCGACTGGGAGGAGAGGCGTGTCACTTCGGGGGCGGGGTCGAGTTTTCGAGCCCTTGGATTCCGCGGCGGCCCAGGCGTCCCCTGGGCCAAGGATCACCAGTCTTTGATCCGGAATCGAGGTCCGCACCGGTGCGAAGCGCTGGCCCGGACCGCGAGCGAAAAATATGAAGCCATGCGCGAATTACTGGCAAAACTGGTGAGCGGTCGCAGCCTGACGGTGGATGAGGCCGTGGCGGCCTTTCGCACCATCATGACGGGGCAGGCATCGGCCGCCCAGATGGGGGCGATGCTGGCCCTGATTGAGGCCCGCGGGGCCACCATCGATGAAATCGTGGGGGCGGCCACGGTGATGCGGCAAAGGCTGATTCCGGTGGTGCCGCCGCCGGGACTGCTGCTGGTGGACAACTGCGGCACCGGCGGCGCGGGGGCCCGGACTTTCAACATCTCCACCACGGCGGCGCTGGTGGCGGCGGCCGTGGGCCGGCCCCGGGGTGTGGCCGTGGCCAAGCACGGCAATCGCTCGGTGACCAGTGTTTCGGGATCGAGCCAGGTGCTCGAAGCTCTGGGGGTCCGCCTGCCCATGGCCGGACCGGTCCTGGCCCGTTGCCTCGATGAGGCGGGCTTCTGCTTTTGTTTTGCCCCGGCCCACCATCCGGCCATGAAGCATGCCGCCCCGGTGCGGGCGGAACTGGGCTTTCGCACGCTGTTCAACCTGCTGGGGCCGCTGGCCAATCCGGCCGGGGTGCAGCGCCAGGTGATGGGCGTTTTCAGCCCGGGTATGACCGAGCCCATTGCCCAGGTGCTTAAACGCCTGGGGACCCAGCACGCGCTGGTGCTGTTCGGCCGGCTCGGTTCCGGAGCTGATCAAGGTGATAGTGCGGCATCCGCCAGCGCCGCGGAAGCCGGCATCGGCGAACTCTCCACGCTGGGCCATACGCGGATCAGCGAGCTCAAGGATGGCCAGGTGCGCACCTACGATCTGGATCCGCGGACCCTGGGGTTTGCCCCCGCGGCGCCCCAGGCCCTGTATGTGCCGGACGCCGCGGCAAGTGCTGCCCTGGTGCGCCGCGTGCTGGATGGCACCCCCGGTCCGGCGCGCGACATCGTGTGCCTGAATGCGGCCGCGGTGCTGATGGTGGGGGGCGTGGCCGCCAGCCTGGCGGAGGGCATCGCTCTGGCAGGCGCCGCCCTGGACGACGGTGCAGCGCGGGCTGTGCTGGCGGCAGTGGCCCGGATCAGCCGGGAGGGGGCTTAGCCGCCAGCGCGTTCGAATCCAGGCGGAAGCGGCGGCGGTAAGCCGAGGCCGACACCCCGAAACAGGCGCGGAAGCGCCGGGCGAAATAGGGGGGGCTGGGCCAGCCGACCCGGGCCGCGATGGCCGTGATGGGCTCATCGGAGTTCACCAGCAGCGTGGCGGCCCGTTCGGCCCGCCGGCGGGCCTGGTAGGCCAGGGGTGGCAGGCCGGTGGCGGCCTTGAACAGGCGGATGAGGTAGGACCCATCGATCTTCAAATGCCGTGCCAGGTCGCAGGTGGGCCAGGACTGGGCCAGGTCCTGCTCCAGCAGCCGCACGGCCTGCGAAGCAATCGGGTGCAACTTCGGGTGATAACGCTCGTGGTGCTGGCGCTGGCGCCGGAGTTCCTGGGCCGTGCGGCTCAGGAGCAGGATCAGGCGACCAATGAGGCCGGCCCGGGGGGCGGGCGGGCCGGTGCTCGTGGCCCGCTGCAGGGCTGCAAACTCGCGCTGACAGCGGCTCCGGGCGCCCGCATCCAGGTGGAAGATGTAGACGCCGCGCCGCCCGTCGGCCAGGGGCAAGCCCCACAGCAGGGGGTTGAGGGCCGGGTCTTCGAGCAGCCACGCCAGTTCCCGTTGCAGCAGTTCCTGGCCGAAACAGCAGTTGAATATCTCCAGAGAGTGACAGTCTTCGTAAGCATGCCACGCTCCCGGTCGCAGCACGATCACATCGCCGGGGCGCAGCGGCCGGGTGCCGGCCGGGCAGCGGTGCCGGGCTGAACCGCCCAGCACCAGCACCACCTCCAGATAATCGTGGTTATGGGCGGGTTCGGTCAGGCGATGGCTCCCCCGTCGGGCATAGATGGGGGTATGCCCGCTGGGGAATATGTGCTCGCGCGGGTAGCGATAGGGGACCGGCCTGGCGGGAATGGCGGTTTCCATGATTCCAATCTTGTATAAGTCGGCAGCGCATGCAAGCCTAACACTTCTGCCGCACGGCCGGTAGATTGCCTAGGGACTGATCAGGCCGGCACCCTTCGGCAGGGCCGGCCCTCGAAGTCCGGCGCGGAGCAACCAACCCCGGATCCTCAAAGGAGTGCGATCATGCAGATCACCTATGCGGACTATTTCGACAGGATTCTCGGCGGCTGGCTGGGCAAGTGTATCGGCGGGACGATCGGGGCCCGGTTCGAGGGCGAGAAGCAATGGATCGAGATGACCCCGGACCAGCTCTTTCCCGAGAAGGTCCCCCCCAACGATGATCTGGACCTCCAGGTGCTTTGGCTGAAGGTGCTGGAGGAACGCGGGCCGGCTTTCACCAGCGACGACCTGGCCCGGGCGTGGCTCGAAGGCTGCTGGTATCCGTTCAACGAATACGGCATCTTCCGCCGCAACTACCGGTTGGGGATCGCACCGCCGGTTTCGGGCCGGTACGGTAACGCCTTCTGGGAAACCGGCATGGGCTGCCCGATCCGTTCGGAGATCTGGGGCTATGTGTTCCCCGGGGCTCCGGACCTGGCGGCCGAGTTCGCCCAGAGAGATGGCACGCTGGACCACACCGAGGAGTCGGTGGGGGCCGAGCGCATGTTTTCGGCGATGGCTGCCCTGGCGTTTTTCGTGCCCGATGTGCGCCGTCTAACCCAGATGTGCATTCATTACCTGCCGCGCGGTTCGGTGGTGGAGCGTCTGGTGCGCGAAGCCTTTGTGTGCTACGACGCCGGCCTGCCGCTGGCCGAGGCCCGCGAGCGGCTGCTGGCCCTGGGCGGGCATCCGGAAGGCTGCGATGCCCAGAACAGCGTGCCCATCACCTTCCTGGGCCTGCTGTACGGCGGCAACGACCTGGAAAAGGCCCTGATCGCCGCCCTGAACTGCGGTTATGACACGGACTGTACGCTGGCTACGGCCGGGGCCCTCCTCGGGCAGATCCTGGGCGCCCGCCGCA
Source organism: Planctomycetota bacterium (assembly GCA_021784455.1). GTDB lineage: Bacteria > Planctomycetota > Phycisphaerae > Phycisphaerales > Phycisphaeraceae > JAJXSS01. The sequence continues at coordinate 681 of JAJXSS010000273.1, read as the reverse complement.
TCCCCGAACACCTCAAAAAGCCCATCGGCGATGCCCTGGTGATGGGCATTCAATACCGCCGGCCGGAAATGACCGTTTCGGCCCTGGCCCGCGATACCGCACGCATGGGAGTCTTGATGGCCCAGGCCCTGCAGACCGCGGTAGCGATCACCGATGCTCCGCGCATGGAACCGCTGCCCGCCACGGCCCAGGCGCCGGCCACGCGGCTGAGCATCCAGTACGCGGAGGAACCGGGCACCATCCCGGGCCAGAGCCGGCGGGTCACCGTCGGCATCAGCGGCGTGATCCCGGCCGGTGGTGAGTTGTCCATCGAGTGCCCCCCGGGGTGGACGGCACAGCCACCGCGGGCGAAAGTCGATCCCGAAAACCGTTGTGTAGATGTCACCCTGCACCCCGATCCGCAGGTGGCGCATTGGCCGATGAGCAACCTGTTCCAAGCCCGTCTGGGCAACTCGGCCGCCCGTCGCTTCGGCATCATGGGTGAGCCGCTGTGGATGTTCCTGGGGGTGTACTTCGATCCCAAACGCGACCCTCAGGCCAGTTGGGAGCAGCCCCGCAACCAGATGAACCATCATTACGTGGACCTGGCGCGGGCCTACCTGCCCGAGCCGGCGGTGGATATCGAGGCCCAGTACCAGCGCTGGAGCCGGATATTGGGCCGGCCGGCCATGGTGCCCGCGG
>JAJXSS010000272.1 GCA_021784455.1 Planctomycetota bacterium | reverse complement strand
TTGTCTTCAGGCCCCAGCCCTTCCGCGGGGCGGCCCCGCGGCCGTGGAGCGATCTTCACTCAGCCCTCAAAATTCACCCACAGATTCTCCCGAAGAGCCCAGAAAAAAGGCCCAGGCGCCCTTGAGGGAGCGCCTGGGCCATTGATTCGAGTCTCGTTCCCCCGGCCCCTTTCTCACAGCATCTCGCACACCAGGTCGCCGACTTCCTTGGTGCCCATGCCCATCTTGCCCGCCGCCTGGGATTTCATCTTCGGCGTGGTCTTTTTGATGGCGGCCTCGACGCGGTCGCCGGCCTTGCTGAGCTTGGCATGGCCCTGCTTGATCCCCGTCTGCTGCAGGAGCATGGCCAGGGCCCCGATGGCCGCGATGGGGTTGATCACGTTCTGCCCGGTGTACTTGGGGGCCGAGCCGCCCATGGGCTCGAACATGGACACCCCGCCCTTGTCCGGGTTAACGTTGCCGCCGGCCGCCACGCCCAGGCCGCCCTGGATGATGGCCGCCAGGTCGGTGATGATGTCACCGAAGAGATTGGGCACCACGACCGTGTCGTAGAACTCCGGCGACTTCACGAACCACATGCAGCAGGCATCCACGTGGTTGTAGTCGCGGGTGATGTCGGGGTAATCCTTTTCCCCGATCTCGTTGAAGGTGCGGAACCAGGTGTCGCCGCAGTAGGTCAGCACGTTGGTCTTGTGTACCAGGGTGAGTTGGCCCTTGCCCTTGCCTTCCTTCTTCTTGGTGCGGGCCAGCTCGAAGGCGAAGCGGATGCAGCGCTCGGCCCCGAAGCGCGTGGTGATCATCTCCTGGGTGGAGATCTCCTGCTGGGTGCCCTTACGCAAGATGCCGCCGGTGCCGGCGTAGAGGTCCTCGGTGTTCTCGCGGATCACATCGAAGTTGATGTGCTGGGGGCCCTTGTCCTTCAGCGGCGTGTCCACCCCCGGAAACAGGTGGACCGGGCGAAGGTTGATGTACTGGTCCAGGTCAAAACGCAGCTTGAGCAGAATGCCCTTTTCCAGAATGCCGGGTTTGACCTTGGGGTGGCCCAGGGCCCCCAGCAGGATGGCATCAAACTTCTTGAGGCCCGCGACTTCCTCGTCGTCCAGGACCTTGCCCGTCTGGAGGTAACGCTCGCCGCCGAAATCAAAGGGGGTGGTCCGGTAGGTAAAACCTTCCTTGGCCGCCACCGCCTTGAGCACCTTGAGGGCTTCGACCGTCACTTCCGGCCCCGTGCCGTCGCCGGGGATCACCGCCAGGTTCAGACCGTCCTTCGCCATTGCTGTATCTCGCTTTCTGTAAAAGGGGGATCGCGTATTGTGGCAAGCCCGACCGTGGTTGACAAGGTGCCAAAGCGGCCCTTTTGCAACTCAAGGAGAAATGTCCCCTGTTTGAACTCGCGTAGAAAGGTCCCCTGCTTCCCGCGGACGCGGGCGATCCGCCCCTTGCCCTGGCGCGGCCGCTGGAGCATGATGGAGCCTACGCGTCAGCGAGGCGGCGGCCTCAGGAGAAGATTCATGAGAGCTTGGGGCTTAATGGGGTTGATTGTTCTGGCACTGATGTGCCCGGCCGCACCGGGCCAGCCCCTGACGACTCCCGCCAGCCGCCCCAACGACATCCCCCGCTTGATCCAGAACCTCAATAGCGCAACCCCCGCCATCCGTCAGAAGGCGGTGGCGGATCTGATGCAACTCGGCGACGCGGCCCTGCCGGCCCTGGAGCAGGCCGCCGCCCAGGCCGACGCCGCCGGCCGGGCGCATCTGCAGGCCGTCATCCGCCGTCTCAACGAACTGTCCCGCCGGGAAGCCGTCGTTCTCCGGGCCCAGGGCCGGGCCGCGTTCTACCAAGGCGACTACCCCACCATGGCCGCCCGGTATGCCCGCCTGGCCCGGATGCCCGAGGCCAGCCTGGACGACCGGCTTTGGGCCGGCCACGCCTGGCAGCTTCAAGAGAATTGGCCACGCGCCGTGGCCGCCTATCAGGCCGCTCTTACCTGGCTCGAACAGCAGCCCGTGGAACAACCGGGGAAGCCGCCCGCCCCGCGCCGCCTGGACGGCCGCCGCCCCATGAACGCCCGGCAGTTTTCGGCTTTGCGCACGGGGCTGCTGCTTCTGATCAGCCACCTGCAGGATGACCAGCTTCACGATCCCAAAGCCGCCACCGCCACCATCACCCATCTGCTCGATCTGGTCCCCGGCGCATCTGAGCCACTCGACCAGGCTCAGGCCGCCTACGCCGCCAAGGTCAAGCAGGCCCTGACCACCGGCCACTGGCCTGAGCCCAAGCGCGACTATGCCGCCTTATATGCCTTGAGCCAGGGATTGGATCGGCTGGCCCATCTGAAGGAAGAACAGCACGATGTGGCGGGAGCCCTGGCGGCCGTGGCCCGCCTGCGCCTGGTCCGGCTCAGCCGCGGCTATGATTCCGCCTATCCAGAACTGCTTTCCGTGGCCCGCCTGATGGGGCAGTGGCCGGCCGACCGGCCTCGTCCCGCGATTCCGGGCGTAGTGGCGATGGGCGAGGCGCCGCTGCACCTGGATCTGACTGACCCGGCCGTCTGGGCCCAGGCCTGGCAGGGGTACCGCCTGGCGTCGGGCCTCTTCCTCCTGTGCCCGCCGCCCGGCCGGGAGTTCGCCACCCTCAAGCTCTCGGCTGATGTGGAACTCCTCGACCCCCGTTACGGTCTGGCGGCGGAACTCCTCGCCCTGTATCCCGGCCGGCGGACCCTGGATCCCATCGGCCGCCTGGAGTGGCCGCCCGGCCAGGAAAGAAGGGGCCGCACCACGTGCCGCGGCCAGTGGCCGGTGCCCCCCGGCGCCAGTCTGGTGGGCCTGAGGATCTTCCAGAGAGCGCAGGCGATCAAGGTGTCCAGCGCCAGCCTCAGCGCCACCTTTCGCCCCGCCGACTTGCAGGCTTCACCCCCTCCCCAGCCCATCTGGCTGCAAAACGAGGTCCTGCCTCCCAGTGGCACGCTCAGCGTCGATGGCCACCCCGCCTCCAACAACATCGCTATCAACGGTTTTCCCCCCGGCCGTCACCGGTTCGTCTACACCACCATGGACGGTGATGCCCGGGCGGAAACCACGCTGGAGGCACAGCCCGGCCGGCGCTATGGGGTATTCCTGAACGTGGACAGCCCCTTCACTTCCAGCTTTACCAACCTGCCACCCATCGATTATCCCCTGTCCGGCGCCAGTCTGGCGTGCCTGGCCGATGGCCGGTATCTGCTGGCCTTCGTCCAGGCCGGGCGGGATGTGATGCTCGCCACCAGCCGGGACCTGGTGCATTGGGACCCCCCGCAGCCCCTGCCCCTCAACCTGGGCTTTCACAATACCGAACCGTCCCTGCTGGTCGATAAGCTCGGCACGATCTGGCTGGCGTGGTTCTCCAACCGCCTTTCCCTGTACCCCGACAGCGGCGGCGGCTATCAGCTCTGGCTGGCGCACTCCCGGGATGGCAAGACCTGGTCCGCCCCCCGGCCGATCGAGGGGGATTACCGGTCTGGCTGGCCGCTGACGCCCGTTCGACTCTTGCGCACTACGGATGGCCGCTACTGGCTCTTCTGGCGTAATTTCGCCGTTTCCGGGGCATCGCCCCAGGCATGGTCCAAGCTCGAGCCCCTGCCCTGGGTCACGCCCCCTGCCACCAGCCCTGCCGACCCGTTCGTCACCTGCAGCCCCGATGGGGTTTTGCACATGATCTATGATGCGCCCGGCAGCGATATTTTCTACACCCATACCGATCCTCAAGGCCGCTGGGTGGCCCCGGCCCCGATCATCAAGGCCCCGGCCGCCAACCCGCAACTGGTCATCCTGGGCCATCAGGCTGTCCTGATCTACACCACCAGCGACGGCGCCTATCTCACCCAAGGCGCGCTGCCTGACCTGTCCCAGCTCAGCCCGCCGGTCAAGATCACCAACCAGGTGGTTCCCTTACGCACCCCCCTGGTGGCCATCCCCGGGAACGCTTACGCCGCCCTGGCCGGCGGGGATACCGTGTGGCTCCTGACATCGCCGCGGGATCTGCTGGTGATGCCGTGACCGGGAGGGGCGTGGGGCGCTAAGCGGCTTGGCCCTGCCGCCCCGGCACGGCTCTGGCTCTACAATCTGCTTCCAACCGTCGCCACCGGGCCCTTGCGAAAGGTTCCTCATGTTCCGCCTCACCCAAGGTTTCTATTACCTCTTTCTGGGCACCTGGCTGGGCGCTTTGGTCATGCTGGCCCTGGCCGCCGCCATCACCTTTCACACCCTGCGCGACCTGAAGGCCACCACCGCCGTGGAGCCCTATCACAGCCTGAGTGCCGCCGAGCAACCTTCGGCCCTGGCGGGGGCCGTGGTGGGTAACGTGTTGCACGGTCTGGCCGTGGTGCAGGTAGTCTGCGCCGTGGGGGCGGTGGGGTGCATCCTCCTGCAGCACACGGTCTGGGCGGGCCACCTGGCCGGGGGCCGGGCCGCACCGGCCAACATCACCCGCCTGATCCTGCTGGCTTTACCCGTGCTGATCCTGCTGCTGGACGTGGCGGTCATCAGCCCCCGGATATGGCAACAGCGCGATCTGATGTATGATCCGCACCGTCCGGCGGAGCTGCGCCAGGCAGCCCGGCAGCGCTTCGACCGCCTGCACCACCTGGATGAGCGCGTGGTGGGTGGCGCCACCGTCGCCCTGGCGGCCGGGATTCTGGTTTCGGGGTTTGCCTTCCGCGACCCGGAAAAGTGAACCGCCCAGGCGCCAGGAGCACCGTGGTCGCAAGGGAATATGAAGAAGTGGCTCAGGAAGGCAGGAAAGAGAAGTTCTTGGCGACGCCCTTCTCGTTTCGGCCTTGGCTTTGGCGCCCTTCTCAGCCCATTCCCCTGTGATCTTGGCGCGCGGGGTGGCTTGGTGGTTCAATCTTTGGCCGGGCTTGGGAGCTACGTGGTATGGATGAGCAATTGCTGCGCGAACGCGTCTGTCAGGGGGCCCAGCAATTATGGATGCGCGGCCTGCTCGCCGGGGATGGCGGGCTGGTCAGCGTCGAATCGCATCGGCGCCGCTTTCTGGTGACCCCGCCGGGACGACGCCGCAGCGATCTATTGCCGGCCGATCTGATGACCGTGGATCTGGGCGGGCTGGACATGAACGGGGGACCGGGCTTGGCCTCCGACCTGTGGCGCCCCCACCGCATCGCCTATCAGATCGAGCGTGAGACTCCCGGCGTGGGCTCCCAGGCCATCCGGGCCACCGTACTGGTAACCTCCCCGGCCCTGACGGCGCTGGTCCGCCAGCAGGCCCCCGGCACGCGTGAGGTAGCCGCCTTGTGTGGCGCCGCCCTGCCCTGGACCGATGACCCGGCCGACGAGCCGGCCATCCGTCTGGCGCTGGAGAACCGCCGCGCCGTTTTCATCCGCGGGTCGGGACTCCTGGCTGTGGGTCACGACCTGGCCTCGGCGCTGAATCTGGTCGAACACCTGGAGCAGGCCGCCTACATCACCCTCCTGGGCGGCCGCAAACCGTAGACCGCCATGATCAAGAATAAACCCGCAGCAACTGGCGGATAAGGTCGTGCATCTTGGCCAATTTCGGATTGGTGGGGTCGAATTCCGGGAAGTCATAGCCACACGGCGCAACGATGTCACCAGCGCCATGATCCCGCCACGGGTATTCAGGATTGGGTTGTGTGAACTTGGCCAATGCCGGCGCGAGCTGTTCGATTCTTCCTGCCAGATCCAGCAGAGAATCGATATAGGCTCTGAACACCGATGCTTCGTCAAATCCCAGTGCGCGGCGTATACCGGGCTGGCCCTTCAGCGTCTGGAGCATGCGCACGAGGACCGCATGGGACGCTTCCGGAGGCGCCTTGGCCGCTGGCGCGGTCAGAACGGCCTTCGCAAGTTTCTCCGCCGACATCTGGAGATAGTGAAGGCGGTGTGCATAAGCGACATTGCCCCGGCTAAGGCTCTGGAGCAGGTCAAAATCGCTCTGGGCTTGGGAAATGAACGCCTCGCGCCAGTCCATGGAAGGTAAATCTCACAACTCCTGCGCATGGTCCCAGGAAACCCAATCTTCCGGCAATTCAAGCTTGCCAAACTCCTTGGGGCGGATCAATGCGACCCCCGAAGGCACGGTCAGGCCGTCCTTCGGCGAAGGCCGGAACCAGAACGGATGCACTTTCCCGTCCTGGGCGGCGGGAATCTGCTGGGTCAATTCAACCAGCCTGATCTCCCTCTGGTGCGGAAACCAGAATACCCGTTCGATACTGGGGTCGGACGCGCGATTCTCCCGCGCCAACAGGCGAGCCTGCTGTTGCACATTTACAGCGATCATCGAACGGCCTCCTTTGGCCTTATATTCATTATACCGCATGGGCCTCCGACAGACATTGCAACCGCGCCCGGCCCAGGGACCAGCTCAGGGCCACCGCATCTTAACTCTCTGATTCAGCAGTAGTCAGGGCACGATGTCCGATGTTGCAGGGATTCGGTCTCCCCTTTGCGCAAGGACGCGCC
>JAJXSS010000271.1 GCA_021784455.1 Planctomycetota bacterium | reverse complement strand
TTTCAGGACAATTTCAGCAATGGCTCGCCGGCCGACAGCAATGGTGTGCCGGCCACCGGCACGGGATTCTGGAAGGTCCTGCCACCGGCGGCCAACACCGGGTTTATCTCCGAAGCCGCGAGCGGACCGCTCACCATGCAGGCGGGCGGGTCAGCCTACGTGAGCGGCCTGGACACCGCCACGATGTTCAGCAACAACCAGACCATCCAAAGCACGGGTAACACCACGTTCAACTTCTTTGTGCCCGCCAGCCAGGCGGTGACCCTCAGCGGGCAGGTTGGCTTGTATGGAGACATTGTCGGAACTGGTCATTGGTACGACGGCGGTCTGCGCCTTTGCCTGAACTCTGAGGCGAAGGACCAGTACTCGTCGAACGATGCGCTGGAACTGCGTCTCCGCGGCAATAGCACAAACCCGCAGAATAACACCGGGTTCGATGTCCTCCTGGTTGACAAGGCGAATAACGGAGCCACCGGGACCGATAGTACCGGAACCATATTGGTAAACAACGGGGTAGCGGGCAATTATAACGGCGCCGTCATCAGCGGCACGTTGACCGGCTATGCCCTGACCTTGGACCAAACCAACTACACGCTGACGGTTTATTACACGAATGCCAGTCACCCTTCGGGCACGAGCACGACGTGGACAGGGGCGCACGGCCTGACCCAGGCCGAATGGGGCACCGGCACGGGCAACTCCATGATCGAGATGCAGGAATACATGGGTAGTTCGGCGACCTCCTATATGGGTGCGAACCTCGGATCGCTCACCTGGTCCCAGGTGCCCGAGCCGGCCTCGCTGGCCCTGCTGGCTGTGGGCGGGCTGCTCCTGTTGCCGCGGCGGCGGCGGGCGTGATTGAAGTGGGCTTTCTCCTGGTGGCGGCCCGCCCAACAGGCCGGCCGCCGCATTGTTCGGCCGCAGTGGGCATTGCGGGTAAGAAAGGTGCGGTGGTGATGACGTTGCGTAACCTGAGTGTGCTGGTGGTGGTGATGCTGGCGCTGGGGTTGAGCGGTGCTCTGACCGCTCGGGCCCAGGCGGCCGAAGCCGGAGGCGCTGCGCCCGGGGGAACCGCTACCGGGGGGGGCAAGGTGGTCTTTGCCGACCACTTCCAGAACGGCCGGCCCACCGACAGCGACAGCACCCCCGGATTCTGGCACATCGCCCCCCCGGCCGCGGCGCACATCCGGGAGGCCGATGGCCGGCTGACGATTACGGCCGACGGGCCGGCCAAGATTGTCAGCGTGGGCATGCGCAGCCAAGTCAGCCCGGACTTCAATTTCTTCAAGCATCGGTTGACTTTTCACGTCGCGGTGCAGATGACCGGCACCGCTCCGCCCCAGTCCCAGTCGCTGCGTTTCGCCCTGACCTCCCAGCCGGGGGCCATGAACTTCGTATCGCCCGATGCCGTGGCGGTGCGCTACGATGGTCTGCGTAACGTCTACCTGTATTGGAAAGAAAACGCCCCCAACAAGACTCCGGAAGATCCCGTGGTCGGCCACCGCCTGGTGGTCGTGAAACTGGCTCAGCCGCTGACGGGCTTTGACCTGACCCTGGGACCGACGGACTACAAGCTGGTGGTCCACGATGGCGGCCAGAGCCAGACGTTCAGCGGGGCCCACGGCATCGACCCGGCCCAGTGGGGCGCCGACAGCAAGGGCATCACCACGCCCACCCACAACTCGGCGATCGATCTGGAGACGCTGCGCATCAACGCTCCGGATCCATCCACCCGTACGGAGTCCATCTGGAAGAGCATTGTCGTAACTGAGGGCAAGTAAGTGGGGTATCAAAGGATGGCCGGCATGATGTTCAGCACCCTCAATTCTTCGCATCGCGTTTCGGGTCTCCGCCGGGGCGGCCTGAGCGGTGGTTTTACCCTGATCGAGCTGCTGGTGGTGATTTCCATCATCGCCCTCTTGATTGCTCTGCTGCTGCCGGCCCTGCAGAAATCGCGGGATGCGGCCGCGGCCCTGCTCTGCCTGGCCAACGAGCATCAGATCGGCCTGGGCCTGAGTTCTTACGCCGGCGACAACGGCAATTACTATCCGGCCATTTCGCTCAACGGCCAGTCGGGCGACAGATACACCTGGCTGTATGCCCTGTGGACCTATGTGGGCTATTCGCCAGACTCCTATGTGCAGACGCCCTCCTTCTGCCGCAGCGTGCAGTTGTACGGCACCACGGCCGATGCCAGTGACATCTTCTACTGCCCGGTGATTCGCACCCAGCGGGCGGCCACCCCCGCCCCGGCGGGGTGCCGTCCGAGCGCCGCCATGTACTGCTACGGCCTCAACGCGACGCCCACCATGTGGACGATCGGGCTGCAGCAGGGGGCCAGCGCCATGTGGACGGTGGGCTATCCGCAGTCCCTGGATCTGCCCCAGCGACCGGACCAGATGGTGCTGCAGCCGGCGGCTACGGCGGCCGTCCTCGACTGTACCCTGTGGGGCAGCGGGTTCTGGTGGAATAACCCCAGTTGGTCCGGCGGCGCCCCCGGGGGCGTCATCCCCCACCTGAACGGCGCTAATACCCTCTATTTTGATCTGCACGGCCGAACCGTCCCCAATAATGATCTGCCGGCTCCGGTATCGCTGAGCAGCAGCACTCCAGCGTTCTGGAAGGGACAGTAGCCGGCCGAAGGCGCATCCGTGGCGCGATTCTGATGGCAGCCACCGGGGGGCTGGCGGGCAATCCCCGCTTCGGCGCGGACATGAATCAAGACACGCCGAACGACCAATGGAAACGGGCTGCAGCTATCCGATAACAGGAAATGGAGTGACCGTGAAGAAAATCGCCACTGTCCTCGATCGGTTGATTCCCACGGCTCGGGGCCGCAAGCAGGCCGGCGGGCTGGCGCTGACGGCGCTGCTCCTGGCCGGGGCCTGGGCTCTCACCCCGCCGGCCCGGGCCCAAGACATGATGCTGGATCTTTCCAAAGTGGCCAATCGCGGTTTCGTGGATCAGGTGGCCGGGGATGGCAAGGGCGGCTGGTCCGACCAGGGGCCCACCAACTCCCTGCACCACATGCCCACCGGCGTCCAGACCTTCAGCGGGATCGAGTTCCGCATCCTGGATGGCAAGACCAACGATGGCAAGGCCGTCCTGACCTTTGACAGCCGGCATAGCCACAGCCATCTGAAACAGGCCACGGTGGCAGTGCCTGCGGGAAAGGCGCCTGCGGCCGGAAAGCCCCTGAATCTCTACCTGCTGCACACCGCCTGCTGGGCCGCAGCGGCGGGCCAGGAGGTCGGCACCATCAGCGTTCACTACGCCCAGGGTCAGCCGGTGGTGTTCCCGGTGGTCACCGGGCGGGATGTGGCCGATTGGTGGGGGCCCTCCGACCGCCCCAACGCCGTGGTGGCCTATCAGGAAGATAACGGCTCGGCCGTCGTCGGGGTGTATTTGTCCAAGTTCGTCCTGCCGGCCGACCGCGGCCTGCCGCGTTCGATTGTGCTGAAGACCCAGGGCGGGCCGGTATGGATCGTGCTGGCGGCCACGCTGACCGACAAATCGCTGCCGCTGACCGGGGGGCCCTGGACCACGCACGCGGATGCCCAGTGGAAGCCCACCGACCTCAGCGACCTGCTGGTGCGCCGGGGCACGGCCCTGGACTTGTCGTCTTTGCTCGACCCGCCCGCCGGCAAGCACGGCTTTGTCATCATCAACCCCAAAGGGGAACTGGCATTCGCCGACCAACCCGACCAGCCGGTGCGCTTCGTCTGCGATGCGTACAACATGACGTTCCTGACGGACACGCTGGCGCCTTACATGGACAAGCAGATCAACGAGTTCGCCGACCAGGAAGCCCGGATGGGCATCAACGCCTTTCGCCCGCACAACCTGGATTTTTTCGTCATGCAGGGCTCGAACCAGGACGGGGTGCCCAACCCGGCCCAGCTCGACAAGTGGGACCGCCTGTCCGCGGCCCTGAAGAAACGGGGGATCTACATCTATCTGGATGTGACCACCTACCAGATGTACTCGGATAAGAACATCTGGACGGCGGCCGGGCGGGCCCGGGATTTCGCCTCCCGGATCTACTGGGACCCCAAGGTGCGCGCCATCTGGGAGAAAGGGGCCACGGCCCTGTTGACCCACGTGAACCCCTACACGGGTCTGGCCCTGAAGGATGATCCGCAGGTGCTGGCCATGCAGACCCGCAATGAGTCCTTCCTGGAGAAATTCCTGGATGCTGATCGCAGGGCCGGGATCGCCCCCGCCCCGGGCCTGGTGGCCAAGTTTCACCAGTGGCTCAAAGAGCGCTACGGCACGATCCAGGCTCTGCAAAAGGCTTGGGGGCAGGCCCTGCCGGCGGGCGTAACCCTGGAAACCGTGCCCTTCCCCGATTCCCGCAGCGCCATCCCCGTTAAGCGTGACTTCACCCGCTTCTGTGTCGATAGCGATCAGGAACTGTTCCTGTGGATGCAGGGTGTCCTCAGGAACATCGGCGTGCACGTGCCCATCACCGACTTCAACTTCGTGCCTTCCTACCAGTTGACGCTCATCCGCGATGTTGAGCCGCTGGTGGACATGCACGCCTATCACGAGCACCCCAGCAACTACATCCAGCCGGGCTCTTCGCAGCCGGGCTTGAGTGCCCTGAGCCCCAGCGTGACCTTGAACTACCTGTGCAACATGGCCGGCGTGCGCCAGTTGGGCCGGCCCATGATCGTCAGCGAGACGGGCGAGCCCTTCTGGAACCCCTGGCGTTTTGAGGGCGGCCTGTGCTGGCCGACCATCGCGGCCCTGCAGAACTGGAACATGGTCTGCCAGTTCGGGCAGGCGGTGCTGCTCAACACGGAGAACCCGCGCTGCGCCCCCCTGCAACCGTTCCTGATCGCCATCGATCCGCCGCGGCGGGCGGCCCAGTACATGGCCAGCCTGCTCTATTTGCGCGGGGATGTGAAAGCCTCACCGCACGTCGTGGAAGTGCAGTTGGACCGCCCCAAGCTGCTGGAAGGGGAAACGGACCTGGCCATGCCCTCGTCGCTGTCGCGGCTGTCGCTGCTGTGCGGGCTGGGGGTGGATGTGGTGCACGGCCCCCACAGCGCCCCCCGGGCTCCCTTCACCCCGAGCCTGGTCCTGACGCCCACCGGCGGGGACCAGGTGGTGATGGGCAAGGGGGCGGCCAACGTCATTGAAACCGGCCAGGGCACCCGGAGCCTGAGCCGGATCGTCGAGGCACTGAGGCAGAAGGATGTGCTGGGGGCGCACAACGCCACCAACATCGCGGAAGGAGTTTATCAGAGCGATACCGGCCAGATTCTCATTGACACCCGCACCCAGCACATCCAGGTGGTGACGCCGACCAGTGAGGGCGGCACCTTGATGACCAACGGACGCATGAACCTGGGCGCCCTGAAGGTGGAGAATCCGGGGACACCCGTGGCGGTGTTCCTGGGAGCGCTGGACCGGCAGCCTTTGCCGCAGAGCCGGCGTCTGCTCCTGCTGGTGGCTTCCGATGCCCTCAACTCGGACATGACCTTCCTTAACAGCCGCCGCCAGGTACTGATGAACCTCGGGAAGATGCCGGTGCTCTCCCGCGTGGCCCGGGTGAAGATCCACATCACCCACAGCGATCCCGGCCGGCTGGCCCTGTGGGCGCTGGCCTTCAATGGCACCCGCGTTCAACAGATCCCCCTGACGGTGGAGGGAAATGGTGTGACGGCCACCATCGACACCGGCGCCCTCAAGGACGGCCCGACGCCGTTCTTTGAGCTGGCCGTGTCGAATCCGGCCGCACCGGCGGCGGGGGTACACTGAGGCCGGCCGGGGGATTGCAGGGGCGAAGAACCACCGTGGGTATGCCAAGACAAGGAATGTGCAATGGATTCGGGATCATCAGCCATGAAGCCTCTGTTTCCCCGGCGGGGTGTCCACCTGGACCTCAAGGGTGTGCCGCCAACCTTTGAGCGTCTGATGGCGCTCCTGGATGTGTTTGTGGCGGCCCACTACAACGTGCTATTGGTCGAATGGGAGGACAGTTTTCCCTGGACGGTGGATCCGCGGTTCTGCAGCGAAACGGCCTACAGCCCGCCGCAGGTTCGTCAATTCATGGAGGCGGCCGCCCAAAAGGGCCTGGAAGTCATTCCCTTGGTGCAGTGCCTGGGCCATATGGAAACCCCTCTGGGCCTTGCCGACTATGCCCATCTGCGGGAGGTCCCCGACCGCAGCGATGTGCTGAACCCTCTGGCTGCGGGAGCCCGCGAGTTGGTGCAGCGCATGGTCGAGGATGTGTTGGCGCTGAGCCCCCAGGTGCGCTATTTCCATCTGGGGGGGGATGAAGCCTGGACGTTAGGAACCCACCCGGATACGCAGGCCTACATCCAGGAACATGGCAAGGATGCCCTTTACCTGCACCATGTCGGGCCGCTCTTGGCCCTTCTGGCCGGGAAGCACATTCGCCCCATCCTCTGGCACGACATGATGATTCACTGGTCGGCCCCGCGTCTAAGCGAGCTGGCGGACCAGGCCGATCTGATGGTCTGGG
>JAJXSS010000270.1 GCA_021784455.1 Planctomycetota bacterium | reverse complement strand
TAGGCTCGGGATTGAGGTGATCCATGTCCGTTACAGCTCTGGAAGGAGTTGTCGAGAACGGGAAGATCCGCCTTCGCGAGTCTGTGTTCCTGGCGGAAAATACGCGCGTATACGTGATCGTTGCGGACACGCACGGACCATCACCGGCGGTTCCCTCACCACGTCTGGCCAACCCGCAGCAGGCGACGGACTTCCGCAAGCAGGTTGTGGAGCTTCCGGGCGATGCCTAACTATGACGCGTCGCACTACGACCCACCGGCTCCGGTCGCGCAAGTGACTTTGCGGGATCCAGCCAATGGTGCCTTGCTGCCCAATGTCCTCTTGCTCGTGGATACAGGGGCGGACATCACCCTCCTGCCGTGGAACGGCTGGGTATCAAATCCCTCCCGGGCAAGGAATATCCGGTCGTTGGTTTCAATGGCGCGCCAAGCATGGCGCAGGCGGTCGAACTGGACATGATCTTCCTGAAAAAGGCCTACCGCGGTCGTTACCCGCTGATAGATGCAGATCACGGTATTTTGGGACGGGATGTATTGTCGTGTCTGGTCCTGCTCTTGGATGGACCGCGACAGCGATGGTCAGAATTTCCGACGTGAAGAACCATGTGCCCCGAAGCCGACGACAATTCCATCAAGCTTACCTGGGACGACTTGATCGTCGACCACGTGACTGAGGCCGAGGCGGGAGACTGGCTCGCCGACTGGACCTGGTTGGGTCTTGGGCGTCTGGCTCCGATCTTCCTATCGCGATTCGGCAACTGGTTCTTCCAATGCCCTGATGGATCGATGAATATGCTGGATGTCTGCAAGGCTGTGGTTGAGCCGGTTGCCCCTGATTTTGCCCGGTTCCAAACCCTGGTGAATACCCAGACGTGGCAGGAAGATTACCTGTATTCCGCCCTGGTATTGCGATATCGCCGGCGAGGCATCGTTGCGCGGAGGCGCGATGCCATAGGCTTCGCCCCACACCCTGCATTCGCCCAATCACTTGATGCGTGCCAGGTAATGGTTCTGAGTATGCGCGTGTGGCAATCCATCTGTGGGCAGACCATGCGCCAGACACATATTGCACGGTAAATGGTAAGTCTTCGTCGAGGCGGGTGGCCGGGGTCGAATCCCCTCTGGGGGGCGAGCCCCCAGAATCCGCCCCCGTCCGGCCAACTGGCCGCAGGAATCGTCACATCCGGACTATCCCCCCCAAGGCCAGATCAGAGATCAGAAATCAACGATCATAGATTCTTGTACCCCAGCCTTCCGATCACAACCTTCCGGAACACCTCTCTGGGCGCCTGGGCTCCGGTCCAGCCCTCGAACTGCCCCACCGCCTGGCGCACGAACATCTCCGCCCCCGGAATCGTCAAACACCCGGCGGCCCGGGCTTCCTTCAGCAGCCGCGTCTCATAGGGGTTGTAGATCGTGTCGAACACCACCGCCCCCGGACCCCAGCCCTCCGGCCGCGCCCCGTCGGACACCGGCGTGTCGTCCACGTTGGGATGCATCCCCACCGGCGTGCAGTTGATGTACACCGAGCAGCACGATTGGCCCAGCTTGTCCAGCGGCGCCGGCACCACCTGCCCCGTGCGGCCGTTGAACTCCGCCGCCAACTGCTGCGCCCGGCCGGGGGTGCGGTTGTAAACCACCACCGTGGCCCCGTAATGGGCCAGCCCCGCCACAATCGCCCGCGCCGCCCCCCCCGCTCCCAGCACCGCGATCCGCTGCCCGGCCAGATCCTCCCGCCCGATCTCCAGACTGGCGCACACCGCATCCAGAGCCGCCGCATAGTCCGTGTTGCTGGCATACAGTGACCCGTCCGCACGCACCGTCAGCGTGTTGGCCGCCCCGATGGCCTGGGCCAGCGGCTCTACTTCCCCCCGCCGCCCGATCGAGCCGGCTTCCCGCACAAACCGCAGCAGGTTCTCCTTGTGCGGCAGGGTCACGCTCGCCCCCCCAAAATCCAGCCGCTCCCACGCCAAGAGCGCCGCCAGATTCCGCGCCAACGCCTCATAGCCCGGGGCCACCGGCAGCGGCAGATAAATCCCGTTGAACCCCGTCGCATCGAAGCCCGCATTGTGAATGGCCGGGCTCATCGAATGGGCCACCGGATGGCCGATCACGCCGTACACCCGCGTATCCGCCTGCAGCGCCTCCCACCGGTACAGCCCGCGCAACTCCGCCACCGTGGGCTGGCCCGCGGCCGTGCCTTGGTCCGTGGCCAGGGCCGCAAACGTCAGCACCGCATCGAACTTCTTCGCCAGCACGCGCGACAGCAGCCCGGCTTCGCCCATGCACAGCGCAATCATCGGTTTCTTCCGGCTCGCCAGCAGCCGCAGAGCCTCGACGCTTTCCCCCACTTCCCGGGCCTGCCACACGATCTTGGACACCCGGCATGCCGCCGCGTTCTCCATGGCTTCCACCCGCGCCGCCAGATCCGCCGGCCGGCCGGTGAAATCGTGACTGGACAGAATCAACTGCGTCCCCCGACCCCGGAGCCCGCCAGGGGCGACACCCCGGATGCCCCCCGGCTGGTCCACCACCAGGTTCACCTTCTGGCGGATGCCGGCCGAGGCCTGATACGCCGCCAACTCCACATCCAGGTACGCCGGGCCCGCCAGTCCCGCGTGTTCCAGCAGGCTGATCCGCTCCCGCTCTTCCCCCTCATACTGCCCGCCCTCCCACCCTGGCCGGCAGGTCACGATGCACGGCAGCGGCGCCCGCTCCACCAGAGCCTGCAACTGGGCCAGACGCTCGGGCCGCCCCGCATCCGCGAAACTGTCCAGCCGCCACTCGATCAGGTCGGCACCCTGCACCCGGGCCTGGGCCCCCGCCGCCAGCGCCTGCTCCAGCGACTGCACCAAGATGGGCACCGTCAGTTTCGTCATTGTGAAATCAACTTCACCATCGGCTTGATGGCCTCTTCCCAGGAATACACCGCCTCGACGTGCTCGCGCGCCGCCGCCGCCATGGCAGCCCGCCGGGAGCGGTCGGCCAGCAGGGCACTGATCTGGTCCACCCACTCCTGCGGCCGATCCGCCACCGCCAGGTGACTTCCGGGGGTGGCGTCGATTCCCTTGGCCGCCCCCGACGAACACACCACCGCCCGCTGGCTGGCCATCGCCTCCAGCACCTTGTTCTGCACCCCCCGGGCCAGCAGCAGCGGGGCCACCACCAGCGACGAACGCGCCAGATACTGACGCACATCCGGCACCGATCCCACCACCTCCACCCCCGGAATCTGCGACAGCTCCAGCACCGCCGCCGTGGGATGCCGTCCCACAATGAACAGGTGCGCATCGGGCACCCGCTCACGCAACAGCGGCATCACCTGGCGGGCAAAAAACGTGATGCCTTCCGTGTTGGGCCGGTAGTTCAGCACCCCCACGAACACCAGGGCGTGGTTGTCCGGGTCGGCCAGCGGATGAAAGTAGCCGATGTCCACCCCGTTGCGCACCACGGTCAAGCCCGGGTGCTGGCCCACGCACTGGCGGTAGGCCACCGCCTCCGCCTCGGAAACCACCGTGATCCCGTCGAAATGGTCGTAACGCCCGCTCTCGATGCCGCGCAGGCGGCTGGCTTCGGCCCCGTATACCCATCGCAGCGGCGGCCAGGACGCCCGGGCATAGCTTTCCCACTTCATCGAGTCCACATCCACCAGGTCCAGAATGTGCCGGGGATGCGCCGGCACCGACCCGTGGTCCGGACCCGGCTCATGCGGCGGCACCAGCAGGCGGGCATAATTGATCATCCCCGTGCAGAAGGTCAGCACCACATCGAACGGCTGCTGCTCGTGCCATTGCAGGATCTGCTGGCCCAGCCCCACCCGGAAGTGCCAGTCCGGCGTGACCGGCCGGCCCAGCGCCAGGGCCGCCGCCCCCCGCAGGGCCGACCACTTGGTCGAGATCGGCTGCAGCGTCACCCGCCGGGCCATGGTCCGCAGCAACTGGTGGTGCTGCAGCCATACCGGCTCATCCGACACGCAGGCCACCGCCAGATCGAAGTGCCGGGATAGATGCTTCAGCAGGTGATACGACCGGATGCGGTCCCCCCGGTCGGGCGGGTAGGGCAGGCGATGGGTCAGCATCAGCACCCGCGTCGGCCGCGTGCTCTTGGCTGAAGTCCCTTGGGATGCCGTCAGTGTCGACGTCATGGCCTGCGGTCCGCCGAACGGACCACGCCCTGACCGCACGGCCCCTGGCGGTGGTCCATCCGCCAATCAAGAACCCAAAAGCAAAAACCCGTCACCCGTTCGTGTAATAGCGGTAGTGCGAGGAGTACCGGTGCACGTAACGCGCCACATCCGGTTGCTGGTGCGTCAGGATCACCCCCGATACCTCGCAGTTGGCCGCCCGCAACAGCCGTTTGGCCCGCTCGATCACCTCCGAGGGGGTCTTGTTCAGCCGCACCACCATCAGCACCGCATCGCACATCGCCCCCAGGATGCACGGGTCGGTCACGGACACCACCGGCGGCGTGTCCAGGAAGATGAAATCGTAGCGGTCCTTCAGGCGGTCCAGCACCTGGGCCATCCGCGGCGACGACAGGAGCTGCGTCGAATGGATCGGCTCCTGCCCGCCCGCGGCCAGGTACTGCAGGTTGTCGTACGCCGTGGGCTGAAGCACGCTGTCGATGTCATCCGTTTCCCCGCGCAGCAGTTGCAGCAGGCCGCGCTCGGCCTGGCGCCCGAAGTAGCGGTGGAAGCTGGGCCGGCGCACATCCCCTTCCAGCAGCAGGATGCGCTGCGTACGGATTTCCGCAAACGCCACCCCCAGGTTCACCGTGGTCAGGCTCTTGCCCTCCTCCGGGGCCGCGCTGGTGATGGCGTGCGTCTGCAGGCGCCGGCTGCGGCAGCGGGCGATGATCTGGGTACGGATGGCCCGGTATTGCTCGGTCACCAGGCTGCCCCGGTCGTGATGCACCACCACTTCCACCGAATAACCATTGCGGCTGGGATCGCCATGACCGCTCATGGCGGCCGCCTGCTCCTGCCGCTGGCGCGTGCTCTCCGACTGGGCCCGCTCCTGGGCCGCCGCCACCGGCTGGGCCGGCACGGCCGGAGCCGTCACCGTGGCCGCCGCCTCGGTAGGTGCCGTCGCCGCCGCCGCCTCCACTTCCTGGATCGGCAGGCTCCCCCGCTCGCTCTCAGCCACCGGCGCCGCCGGACTGGCCGCCGGCCCGCCTCGAGCGCGGTTCAAGGCATCATAAACGTCGCCCATCGTCTAGCTCCTGCTCTCGGCCCACGGCCGGTTCGACCATGCTTATATCGGTTATCGCCCCCTCCAGGTTCGGCATCATCTGCCCCACCGCCCGCCCGACGATCTGTGAATCGATCAGCCGGGTATTGGCCGAATAGGCCACCAGCAGCGCGTTATCGCACACCAGGTTCACCAGCCGCGGCACCCCCCCGGAACGCTCGAAGATCACCTGCAGGCCTTCCCGCGAGAAGTCCACATTCGGCCGGCCCCCGGGCTTCGATGCCCGCACCAGCCGGAACGCGATGTACCGCGTCATATCCTCGAAGCTCATCGGGTTCAGGTGACAATACATGGCGATCCGCTGCACCAGCGGGGCCAACCTGGGATGCCGCAGCGTGTCCCGCAGTTCCGGCTGCCCCAGAATCAAAAGTTGCACCAGCTTGTCGGTTTCGCTTTCCAGATTGGTCAAAAGACGCAGTTCCTCGAATTCATCCGCCGACAGGCATTGGCCCTCGTCGATGATGATCACCACCGTCCGCCCCAGGGCGTGCTGCTGCTCGATGTACCGCCGCAGCAGCGACAGCATGGTCGCCTTGTCGCACACCGCCGGCAGGGTGATCTGGAATTCCTGGGCCACCAGCTTCAGAAGCTGGTGCGCCGACACCCGCGTGTTGTTGACCAGCGCGATCCGGGCCTCCGAGCCGATGCGCTTGATCAGCGTCCGGCTCAGGGTGGTCTTGCCCGACCCGATCTCCCCCGTGATCAGGGCAAACCCGCGCCGGTTGCGCACCACGTACTCCAGCTTCGCCAGCGCTTCCTTGTGCTGATCCGTCTCGAAGAAGAAACGCGAATTGGGCGTGTTCTGGAACGGCGCCAACGCCAGATTGAAATAACCTTCATACATCCGTCACATCCATCGGCGACCCGCCCTGCGCAGGGCGGGGCAAGGCTTCGGACCCGCCTCGGGTGGCATTTCCGATTTTTGCTTTTCAATTTTCGATTTCCGATCCGCCCCAAGGCCCCGACCCCGCCTGGGCCTCTTTCAATCGAAAATCGAAATTCAAAAATCCCCTACGCTCCCGGGGCCAAAGCCCGCACGACTGATAGCGGCCAGTGCGTCGCCAGCAACTGGAACCGCGGCGGGTCGTTCAGGCTCACCCACACCAGCGCCAGGCTCACCAGCAGGATCAGCACCATCCCCGCCGCCAGGCCCGGGTACACCACCCAGCCCAGCACCCGCTGGCGGAACACGGCCCCGGGCGTGGTGATCTCGTTGACCGCCCCCAGAATCGGCAGCTTCAGACCGTAGAT
>JAJXSS010000269.1 GCA_021784455.1 Planctomycetota bacterium | reverse complement strand
TCGGTATTGCCCACGAGGTCGGGGACTATATTGCGAATAACTCAAATGCGCCGGTGATGATCCTGAAGAGTTGCATCGGCAACCGCGGCTTGGCCTGGGATCTGTTGCCGCCGGGCAGTCAACGGTACCTGGTGGGTGACCAGGTCTACGCCGGCTACAAAGACCGGCCTCCTCATTGGAAGGTGGACCCGGCGAAGGGCGTGGCGACCGAGCCGCCGCCGTGGCTGGGCAAGAATGGCAAACCCATCGACTGGTATGCCGGCGAGCAGTACGACGGCGACATTCGCGATGCCAAGACGGTGCTTGCCGACCTTCACAAGTACTACCCCGGGGCCAAGGGGTACCAGGTCGCGGGGTTCTTCTTCTGGCAGGGGGAGAAGGACTGCGAGGACGCGGGTTGGGCCAGTCACTATGAGCAGAATCTTGCGGCTTTCATCAAGAGTGTGCGCAAGGAATTCAATGCCCCCAAGGCCCCGTTCGTTCTGGCCACGCTGGGCGAAGCCTCTAAGGGCATTGGTGGTAATGAGGGCAAGGTGCTGGAGGCCCAGCTCGCCATCGACAAGGATCCGGGATTCCAGGGGAACGTGGGCACGGTTTATAGCCACCCCATGGCTCAAGGCGGCAGCGGCAACGGGCACTATGGTGGCAAGGCCGAAGTCTATATGGATGTCGGCCAGGCCATGGGGCAGGAGATGGTGAAGCTGCTGGGCAAGTAGGTGTTTTCTCTACGGCCCCGAACCAGGAAGAGGCGTCGCAATTGGCTGGATCGAGCGGACGCTGGCCAAACGGCTGGGCAACGCCCTCGGGCACTCACCGCAGGGGGCCGGGTGGAGGTGCCGGCCGCAGTGGTGGCCCAGGCCCACGGCGGTCGGGGGCGCGTCGCCAGTGGCGCGCCCACCAGAGGGATGTCGCAAATACGCTACCTTTTTGTCGCATAACCCCTGTATCCCTCCTTCCGTCACCTGCAATATGTTGGTGGGATGGTACCTCACCCCACGGTCGTGATGCCGCGAACTGAGGAACAGAACTGTAAAGGAGTTCGTGAATGATGTCTTACCGTCGATTAGGTGTGGCTTTTCTGGCTTTTACCCTCACAGGCTTGCTCGTCCCGGCATGGGCCTCGGCGGCCAAGCCGGCCCCTTCCGTCCCTGCGGGTAAGCCGGCGGATATGAACAAGCCGGTGCAGGTGTTTATCCTGCTGGGCCAGTCGAACATGGTCGGCCTGGGCCATATCGGGCCCGTGACCAAGAAAGAGTCCCTGGAGTACGCGGTTAAAACGGCGAAGAAGTATCCCTACCTTGTGGATGCCGCCGGCAACTGGGTGGCCTGGAGGAATATCCGCTTTGTGCGCGTCATGGACGGCCGGGGCGGGCGTATGGCGCTCTTCAACAACGAACCGATGACCGTCGCCAGGTGCCGGACCATCGGCCCGGAGTTCGGCATTGCCCACGAGGTCGGGGACTATATTGCGAGTCACTCGGATGCGCCGGTGATGATCCTCAAGAGCTGCATCGGCAACCGCAGCATCGGCTGGGACCTGCTGCCCCCGGGCAGCAAGGGCTATGATTTCACCGAGAAGGATCGGAAGACGGGCAAGGAAGTGACTTACACCTACGCCGGCTACAAGCAGTCCCCCATGAAATGGGTCAAGGGCACCACCCCCAAGCCGATCGGCTGGTATGCCGGCAAGCAGTACGATGATGATGTGGCCAACGCCAAGACGGTGCTGGCGGATCTGAAGAAGTACTACCCCGGTGCCACGAAGTACGAGGTCGCGGGGTTCTTCTTCTGGCAGGGGGAGAAAGACTGCGGAGACGTTGGCCTGTCCAGCCATTACGAAGAGAATCTGGTGAACTTCATCAAGAGCGTGCGCAAGGACTTCAATGCCCCCAACGCACCGTTCGTGATGGCTACCCTTGGGGAGGCCAGTAAGGGCATCAGCGGCAATGAAGGCAAAGTCCTGGAAGCCCAACTCGCGGTGGATGGCACCAGCGGCAAGTATCCGGAGTTTAAGGGTAACGTGGGCACTGTGTACTCCCACCCCATGGCTCAGGGCGGCAGCGGCAACGGGCACTATGGTGGCAAGGCCGAAGTCTACATGGATGTCGGCCAGGCCATGGGGCAGGAGATGGTGAAGCTGCTGGGTAAGTAGGCGATTCCTGCGGCAGCCGACAGAAAGCAAGGGGTCTAAAGGGTTCTGCCTGAATCCTTTAGACCCCTTCTTTATAGGCGGGGACACCTGCCAGGCAAAGCGATTCCACACCCGGAAAACTCCTGATTTGCGGGCCACGCAAAATGCCTACTCCAGACCCGTTTCACCCGTCGCGCGGGCTCAGACTGCTGATCGCGGTCGTCCTCATGGGGGGGGCACTCATCGGCCCGTCGTGGGCGCAATCGGTCGCAGCGCCGCCGGCCCAGCCGGCAAAGTTCCTGGGGAATATTGTCGCGCGGGCCCTTCCCGGGGATTTCGACCGCTATTGGGACCAGGTGACCCCGGAAAACGCGGGCAAGTGGGGTAGTGTGGCGGCCACGCCCCAGACGGACGGCTGGCAATGGTCCACGCTCGACCAAGCCTATCGGTACGCGCTGGACCATCGCTTCCCCTTCAAAGAACACAATCTGATCTGGGGCCAACAACAGCCCCCTTGGATGGAAAGCCTGGACCCCGCGCAGCAGCGCCAGGCGGTGGCGAAGTGGATCCGCCTCGGCGGGGCACGCTACCCCCAAACCGCGTTGGTCGATGTGGTCAACGAGCCGCTGCATCACCCCCCGCGGTACCGAGAGGCGTTAGGCGGAAAGGGCGCCACCGGCTGGGACTGGGTCATCTGGGCGTTTCAGCAGGCCCGGCAGGCTTTTCCCCGGGCGCAACTCTTGTTGAACGACTACAACGTCCTGAAGGATGCCCGCACCGCGCAGCGCTACCGGCAGCTCATCGACCTGCTCCAGGCCCGGGGATTGATCGATGGGATCGGCTGTGAGGCGCACTTCCTCGAAAACGTCCCCGGCGCGAAAATCCGGTCCAACCTGAAACTGCTGGCGGCCACCGGGCTTCCCATCTATATCTCCGAATATGATGTCAACGCCGCCGACGATGCGACGCAGCTCAAGATTTATCAGGAACAGTTTCCGATTTTCTGGACCGATCCGGCCGTCCACGGCATCACCTTGTGGGGATACCGGCAGGGCCATATCTGGCGGAAGAACGCGTATCTGATCGGCGCCGATGGCCGGGAACGCCCGGCGTTCACCTGGCTGCGGCACTACATCGCCACCCAGGCCCGTCCGTAAGGCGGCTCGCGGCCGCGCGGCGGCGCTGGACCTGCCCGGGCGGCGCAGGGAGCAAAGTCAGAAAATGTAGCGCACGGCCAGGAAGGCGATGGCGGCCATGAAGGCGGCGCAGGGGATGGTCAGGATCCAGGCGATCATGATGCGCTGGCCCCAGATCCAGCGCACCGAGCGGATGCTCTTGACCGAGCCGACACCCAGGATGGCCCCGGTGATGGCGTGGGTGGTGGAGATGGGAATGCCGGCGAAGGTGGCCCCGATGATGGTGCTGGCGGCGGCGGTTTCGGCGCAGCAGCCGCCGACGGGCTGCAGCTTGGTGATGCTCAAGCCCATGGTCTTGACGATGCGCCAGCCCCCGCACACGGTGCCCAGGGCGATGGCGGCGTCGCAGGTCAGGATGATCCACCAGGCGATATCGTGGTTATGCCCCAGGAGGTTGAAGGAATTCAGCCACGAATGGGGATCGGGCTGGGCCCAGGCGCCCAGACCCACGGCGGTCAGCAGCATCACGATGATGCCCATGGTTTTCTGGGCATCGTTGCCGCCGTGGCCTAAAGAGCAGATGGCGGCCGAGGCGAGCTGCAGACGCCGGAACAGGCGGTCCACGCGGTGCGGGGAGGTGCGGCGGAAGAGCCAACTGACGATGGCCATGTTCAAGGCCCCCAGAATCAGGCCGATCAGGGGGGACAGGAACATGAAGGCCACCAGGGGAACCCAGCCTTGCCAGATGAGCACACCGATTCCGGCCTTGGTGACCGCGGCTCCGGCAATGCCGCCGAACAGGGCGTGGGAGGAACTGGTGGGCATGCCCATGAGCCAGGTGATGATGTCCCAGGCGATAGCCCCCAGCAGGCCGGCCAGCACGACGTGGATATCCACAAAGCGAACGTCCACCAGGCCTTTGCCGATGGTTTCGGCGACCGCGGTACCGAACAGAAAGGCGGCGGCAAAGTTCCAGAAGGCGGCCCAGATAACGGCCTGCAAGGGCGACAGCACGCGGGTGGAGACCACGGTGGCGATGGAGTTGGCCGCGTCGTGGAAGCCGTTGAAGAAGTCAAAGACCAGGGCGGTGACCATGATGAGCAGCACCACCACCAGGGAGGTCTCGCTCATCGGGGAAGCCGCGCCGGCCGCGGGCTGGCTGGCCGACTGGGCCGCGGATGCTAGGAAAGATAACGGGATCATAAATTTTCCGGGGGATCAGCCGTGCTTGAGAACGATGCGCTCCAGGGTATTGGCCACGTCCTCACAGCGATCAATGGCCTTCTCCACGCGGTCGTAGAGCTCCTTCCATTTCATCACTTCCAGGGGCGGAGTGTCGCCCTCGTACAGCTTGCTCACGGCGGCGTGGTTGTTGTCATCGCCCATGTTTTCCAGGCGGTGGACCTCGATGAACATGTCCGAGAGATCGGAGAACTTGTGGTTCTTGCGCAGGCGTTGAATCGCGTCGGCCAGGGCCACCGTCGCCTTGACCAGGACATCGGCCTGCTTGCGGAAGGCCGGATCCATGGTCGTGACGTGGTAGAGCTTGAAACGCTTGGCCAGGGCGTCGATCTCGTCCACGATGTTGTCGAGCCCGTTGACCAGGGTGTGGATGTCCTCGCGGTCAAAAGGGGTGATGAAGGTGCGGTCCAGGCGGTCATAGGCTTTGTGGGCCAGGTCGTCGGCCTGGTGCTCCTGCTCGCGGATCGTCTGAATGGAACGATCGGCATCGGGGAAGTCCTCGGCCAGCCGCTGCAGGAGCTGGGCGGTGCTGACTACGTACCGGGCCAGACCCTCGAAAAGATCGAAGAAGACCGTGTCCTTGGGCATGAGATTGAACATAGGAGATCTTTCCGCGGGAACGATTGAAGGGTGCGGGAAGGGGATTGTAAGGCCCCAAGGGTGGGACGCAAACGGATACACCCTGTGGGGGATTCAGGGTCGCTTGGTCGAGGATGGCGCTGGCTGGGGAAATGCCTGCTGCCGGCGCCGTCCAAGGCCCCGCGGAACAGCGGAAGCGGGTAGAATGCTCCGGCAGGAACGGCTCGGGGTGTGCCGCAGGCGGTTTGCCGAGGGGGCCGGGCGAAACCGGCCTAGCACATGGCCACGAAGAAGAGCAGGGCCAGAATCATGATCTTGCGGCGATGCAGGATCTGGGTTCGGGTCAATCCGTTGAGTCCAAGCAAGGCTGCCATGGTGAGGTTCTCCCTGATCACCAAGGCAGTTATCAAGACCTGTGCCAGCGGGCGAGCGATCCCGCGAGCATAGTGTATTAGCTTACATGGATTGGGTTTATAGATGAAACGGCGGCAACAGCTCAAGTTCGCAAGCGGCCGGATGTGGCGTGGCGGCAACAGGAATCGGCCCGGGGCGTTGTCGGGCGGCCTCAGGCGTCTAGCGACCAGGGGAAGATGGGCCGGGGTGTGGGCCCTGGGGCTGGTGCTCCTGCTAGGGATGGGGGCGGGGGGGTGTCCTGGGGCGCAGGCGCAGTCTCTACGCCGGCCGGTCAATCGGCAGATGCAGGCTCCGGCCGATGCGCCCAAGGTGGACGGGTCGGACGCCCGGCGGGCGTTTCAGTTGGCCGAGAACGCCTGCATTGCCGGGCAGGTGAGCCTGGCCAAGTCACCGACGGATGAGGACTACCTGTGGGTGACCGACCTCGCGGGGGTACGGGTAACGCTGCGCTGGGATGGGGTGGTGATGGGGGTGGGCGACGCCTTTGTGCCGGATCGGGATCTGGCTTTGATGGCCGACCCGACCGGGCGCAAAACGCCGGTGGTGGACCTCTACGTTCTGACTCGCCGGGCGACGGACCAGGCTTTGAAGGCGGCGGCCGAGACGCTGGGGGACATCCAGCGCAAACGGGCTCTGGAGGGTCAGACCAGCAAGCCCGGCACGCACACCGAGACGCTGGTGGATATCGGCAACCGTCTGGCCGTGGACTTGCAGGTGGCGCGCTGGCCGCGCCCGGTGATTCTGGCGGCCGAGGCCGGCCCTGGGGCGATCTACGGGACCTTTGCCCCGGACTACCAGGGGCTGGTGATGTGGCGGACCGAACCGGACCCGGCCCATCCCCACCGCACGCAGACGCTGCGGGCGTGGGACTGGCCGGCCCGCGCCCTGGCCGGCAATGTGCCGCCGCAGGACCAGTTGATCCAGATGCTGGTGGCGTTGGGTTACCCATTGACCGACCTGCCGCGCATTGCCGTGGTGGCGGTGCCCAAGCCCGGCCAGTCGGCGG